>CAYMYV010000132.1:0-6306 GCA_964394775.1 uncultured Lachnobacterium sp.
GGCTTATATGTTGAATTTGGCACTGTTTGATAACGCGTGCACAATTCAATATATAAGCCCCTATCTTTTGTATGTACTTTTATAAGCACATAATACTTTTCTAAGTGATAGAGGCATTAGCGATGATATTGGTGTATGGGTTTTGTGAAGAATGTTATTCAATTTGGTTGTTTGAAAAGTTTAAATATGATATAATTTTTGGAATCAAGATAAAGGACGTGTAGAAGTACATAAGAAGGAGTCATAACGTGTTTAAAGCAAGTGAACTTAAGAAATTGGAAGATTTATATGCAGAAAGCGGCAATCAACTGGTAATGCTGTATGGTCCAATGAATTGTGAGAAAGAAGAATTGATTAAGAGCTTTGTGAAGGAGAAGAAGTTCTTCTATTATCGCGCCAGAAAAGCATCTGCAAAAGAGCAGGTTACCATGATGGGAGAAGAGATTGCCAAGAAGTATGATATACGTCTTCAGAAATATACCTATGACGAATATTTTAATCGTGTAAAAAGTGGAGACCCAACCAAGCTCGTCGTTGTCATTGATGAGTTTGAGCAGATTGCAAAGAAAGATTCTGCCTTTATGGAAAGCATTTTGAAGCTAAAAGGAAAACGTCTCTACCCAGGACCGGTGATGATTATTCTTGCCAGCTCATCTATTGTATGGGCAGAGCAGGATGTGGAAGAAGTGTTAGGAGATGCTACCAGAAAATTTGATGCAAGAATTAAGATTCCGAACTTGAACTTTCTAGAGGTGGTGCGTCTTTTCCCGGAATTTGCAGTGAGTGATTCTATCAAGGTGTATGGTGTATTAGGCGGTGTTCCGGGATACTTAAAGCACTGGGATGCTAAGAAGACCTTTAAGCAGAACATCTGTGATTTGATTTTATCGGAAAACGGACGTCTGTTTAATGTTGCAGAACAGCTTGTGTCATCAGAGCTTCGCGAGCTTTCTGTATACAATACCATTTTGATGGCAATTGCGAAGGGGGAGAACAAGTTGAATGACTTGTTCCTTTATACAGGGTACTCCAGACCTAAGATTAGCGTATATATGAAGAACTTAAGTTACTTTGACATTGTAGAGAAGGTAGTGTCCTTTGAGACAGGTGGCTGGGATAATGCAAAGAAGGGCGTGTATCGTATTAAGGATACTTATGTGAATTTCTATTATCGCTTTGTGTATCCGCATTTGTCCGACTTGTATATGATGAGTCCGGAAGCATTTTATGATACTTATATTGAGAAGGAATTAGATGAATATTTAAGCCGATACTTCATTAATGTATGTATGGAATATCTGTCGCTTTTGAATCAGATTCGTCGTCTTCCAATTACAGTAAGTAAAATGGGAACATGGGTTGGAAAGACCGGAAATATTGATATTATTGCACAGAGTGGAGCAAGAGAAAATATCATTGGACTTTGTAACTGGGAAAAGCCGCACCTTACCATGAATATGTGTAAGGAGTTATTTGATTCCATGCAAAAAGCCAAGATTAGTTCAGAACATATCTACTTATTCTCTGCAAAAGCATTTGACGCAGATGTTATCGAGATGGCGCAGAATGATAGTCGTTTCGAGTTGATTGATATGAACGAATTATAGGAGTTTTATGGGAAAATCACTAATTATAACAGAGAAACCGTCTGTTGCCAGAGAATTTGCCATGGTGCTTAAGGTCAACGGCAGACAGGACGGATACATAGAAAATAAGGACTATGTCATAACCTGGTGTGTAGGTCATCTGGTGGGGCTTGTATATCCGGAATCCTACGATATGAAATACAAGCAATGGAAGCTGGAGGACTTGCCATTTTTACCAAAGGATTATAAGTATGATGTCATAGAGGATGTAAAAAAACAGTATAATATTGTACACGAAATGCTTCAGCGTAAGGATATTGACCGCGTATACTGGGCAGGTGACGCGGGAAAAGAAGGTCAGACCATCGAGGAAAATATCCGAAATTTTGGCGGCGTCCGTGAAGGAATGGAAGAACTTCGCGTGTGGATTGACTCTCAGACAGAAGAGGAAATCCTACGTGGAATCAAGGAAGCCAGACCAATGAGTGAATATGCAAATCTTGGCAAGTCCGGCATTATGAGAACCATTGAAGACTATGCAATGGGTATCAATTTTTCCCGTGTTATGTCCATAAAATATGGAAATCTCTTAAATAATGCTGCAGGAACCCAGAATTATACTGCCATTGCAGTGGGGCGTGTAATGACCTGTGTGCTTGGTATGGTAGTCATTCGAGAGCGAGAGATTCGTAACTTTAAGGAGACGCCATTTTATCGTGTGGTTGGAACCTTTACCGATGCGGGGATTGAAGGAGAATGGAAGGCGGTAGAAGGCTCTAAGTATTTTGAGTCGCCTCTGCTATACAAGGAAAATGGCTTCAAGGAAGAGAAGGATGCCAATGCACTCATAGATATGTGTCAGGGGAAAGAAGCGAAGGTAAAAGCCCTCGACAAATCTATCGGTAAAAAACGTGCGCCACTCTTATTCAACCTGGCGGAGCTTCAGGCGGAGTGTGCAAAACGATTTAAAATTAGTCCGGATGAAACCTTACAGGTGGCGCAGGATTTATATGAAAAGAAATTAACGACTTATCCTAGAACCGATGCCAGAGTATTATCTACAGCGGTTGCGAAGGAAATCTATAAAAACATCAGTAGGCTAAAAGGCTATGATGCGATGGCACCTTATGTGGAGCATATTTTGCAGACGAAGACCTATGCATCAATAGCGAAAACGATGTATGTAGATGATAGTAAGGTTACAGACCACTATGCAATTATTCCTACGGGACAATTGACAGAGCTCAACTCTTTGAATTCGCTGCAGCGTAGCGTATTTGAGTTGATTTGCCGAAGATTTTTAAGCATTTTCTATCCTGCTGCGGAATATCAGAATGTTAAGCTGACAGTAGGAGTGGAAAAGGAAGAATTCTTTGCATCTGCAAAGGTGTTAAAGACTCCGGGATATTTGGAAGTTGCTGGAATTCCGAAAAAACGAGGTAGTGTGAATGCAGATGGAATGCAGGATGATGACGCAGGCACAGAGGGAAACTCAGTTACAGATGAAAACGGAGAAGGTGGCGAGTCTCGTCCACAGGACCCGGAGGTATTGTTAAAGCTGGCAGATATATTATCCGTTGGTGACACCGTTTCTGTAGATGGTTACGGTATCCGCTATGGGAAAACCTCTCCACCAAAGCGTTATACCTCAGGCTCTATGGTGCTTGCCATGGAAAATGCCGGACAGCTGATTGAAGATGAAGAGCTTCGCGAGCAGATTAAGGGCTCCGGTATTGGAACCTCTGCTACAAGAGCAGAAATCATCAAGAAGCTGGTGCGCATCGGGTATTTGAATCTAAACAAAAAGACCCAGATACTTACACCGGAGAACCTTGGAGAGATGGTATTTGAGGTTGTAAGCTTAACAGTTCCGGCACTCCTTAACCCACAGATGACGGCATCATGGGAAAAGGGCTTAGATGGTATTACAAGAGGAACTGTGGATTTCTGGGATTATCGCAATAAGCTTGAGGACTTTATTCGTAAAGAAACCTTAAAGATGATAGACCAGGATTTGCGTGGTGAGCTAAGAGAACGCATCGGTGTTCGCCGTAAAATTGGCGTAAAATGTCCTAATTGTGATGGTGAGATTATAACCACTCCTTTTGGATATGGATGTTCGAATTATAAACAGGACAAATCCGGTTGTGGCTTTAACATTGGTGATATTGCAGGAGTTCATCTTTCTGAGGAACAGGTTAAAAGTCTTTTAACAGAAGGGAAAACTTCTACAATTCGAGGCTTTAAGTCGAAGGCAGGAAAAAGGTTTGATGCAGCTCTTAAATTAGAAAAGAACGAAGAAGGACGAAGTTCTATTATGTTCGACTTTGAAAATGTTGAGCAGGAAGTTTTACCGGATGTGGTTTGCCCGGTATGTGATGGACAACTTGTGAAGACTAACTACGGGTATCGTTGTGCGAATTATCAGAGAAAAAATGGCACTTCTGCCAATAACAATAATGGAGATGCCGGCCTTTTGGATTGGGAGAATATTGGGGAAGAATCAATTACAAATGTTGATACTGGAACAAGCTCTGATGGTGCTGCAGCTGGAGATAATTCTGTAAGTGGAGAAAATGCATCAGGTTGTTATTTCTCCGTGGGAACAATCGCTGGAAAAACACTGACTGCGGCAAACATAAAACAGCTTCTTGCAGATGGAAAAACGGAAACTCTAAGAGGTTTTAAATCCAAAGCCGGTAAGAAATTTGATGCATGTTTGATTTTAACCAAGGATGAAGAGGGAAAGACAGTTATTAGCTTTGACTTTGAACACGTAGAAGCAAAGAAGGTCAAGGATGTGGTATGTCCAATCTGTGGGGGTGACATTGTAACCACACAATTTGGATTTGGCTGTGCAAGCTACAATAAGGATGTAGAAGGAAGCTGTCGTTTTTCCATTGGAAAGATGGCAGAAAAAGCACTGACGGAATCCAATGTAAAGGAGCTTCTTACAAATGGCATCACAGGAACCATTCGAGGCTTTAAATCTAAGGCCGGTAAAAGATTTGATGCGAGGGTAGCGCTTAGCAAAAACGAAGAGGGAGAAGTCACTGGATTGAGGTTTGACTTCAATGACCTAGAGCCTGTGAAGGTTAAGGATGTGGTATGCCCACTTTGTAAAGGTGATATTATTGTGACACCATTTGGCTATGGCTGTTCTAATTATAATAAGGATGATCCGGAGCACAGCTGTCGATTTATGATTGGCAAGATTGCCAGTGTAAAGCTAAAAGAAGCACAGGTAAAACAGCTTTTGACCACAGGCAAGACGGATGTCATTGAGGGCTTTGTGGCTAGAACCGGTATGAAGTTTGACGCACCGTTAAAGCTGACAAAGGATGGTCAGGTGACCTTTGATTTTCCGGAGAAGCCAAAGCCTGTAGGCAGTAATGTGCCATGCCCAAAGTGCAAGAAGCTGATGCAAAAAGGCCAGTGGCAGTATGAGTGCGAATGCGGCTTTAAGCTGTGGCATACGGTTGCAAAGGTAGAACTTCCGGAAGAAACGATTATGGAGCTGCTTACAACCGGAAAGACGCGAAAGAAGATTGTAGGTTTTACCTCTAAGGCGGGAAATGTATTTGATACCTGCTTGAAGTACGAGGATGACACGATAAAGTTTGATTTTGATAATCCGGGCGAAGAGGAAGCGGAAGCAGACGGACAGGGAAGTGCAGAAAAGTCACAGGAGAGGGACAATCGCGTAGAATTTAGTAATGCGGAATAACAGCACTTTTTCATAATAATTAGGTCTATAGAAAAAATATTAAGCTATAAGAACAAACAATGAAAGAAGGATATAAAAATGGAAAATGCGAAACTTATCAACAACTACACCTTAGATGAAACCATCGCAAAGGATTATCTTGCGCAGTTTACCTATCCATGGGAAGCGCTAAAGGGAATCAGCGATTATATTAAGGAGCTTGGACCAACACTTGACCCGGAAGTTTTCGAACAGCGTGGAGAGAATATCTGGGTTGCAAAATCAGCAAAGGTTGCTCCGACTGCATGCTTAAACGGACCATTAATCATCGATGAAGATGCAGAAATCCGCCACTGCGCATTTATCCGTGGAAGTGCAATTGTTGGAAAGGGTTCTGTTGTAGGCAATTCTACTGAACTTAAGAACGTAATCATTTTTAACAGTGTACAGGTACCACATTACAATTATGTTGGTGATTCTGTATTGGGTTACAAATCCCATATGGGTGCAGGCTCCATTACCTCTAATGTGAAGTCTGACAAGACATTGGTTGTGGTAAAAGACAGCTATGACACCAAGGAAGAGATTGCAACAGGTCTTAAGAAATTCGGTGCAATGCTCGGGGATTATGTAGAAGTAGGATGTAATTCCGTGCTTAATCCGGGAACAGTGATTGGAAAGAACAGTAATATTTATCCAACCTCATGTGTACGCGGAGTGATTCCGGCCAATCACATCTTCAAGGACAAAGAGCATGTAATAGCAAAAAAATAACCGCGATATTAGTTTGAAAAATGAATCTGCCGAAAATTGAGATATTTTTTCATGAAAAATCGGCAAGTTTGGACTAGACTAATTACAAAAAATGTGCGAGAATATCAAGGGTATGTGAAATTACTAACAAAGTAATTACAAATATACAAAGCGTATGCGAAAGGAGTCTTATAATGATTTACACTAAGGAAGTTGAAAACATGTGTCCAGTAGCTAAGGGCGCAAACCATGAACCAGCTC
>CAYMYV010000133.1:0-6262 GCA_964394775.1 uncultured Lachnobacterium sp.
CACCGACTCTTCCATCTACGCCGACTCTTCCATCTGCGCCGACTCTTCCATCTGCACCGACTTTACCATCTGCACCTGCACAAGCTAAAGCTGTTGCTTTCTCAATTCCTTCTAACAATTGTGCAGACCCAAGGTTACTTGTCATAATGATAATCGTGTTCTTAAAGTCTACCGTGCGTCCTTGAGAATCCGTGATACGTCCATCATCCAGCACCTGAAGCAATACATTGAACACATCCGGGTGTGCTTTTTCCACTTCGTCGAAAAGGACTACGGAATATGGCTTGCGCCTTACGGCTTCTGTAAGCTGTCCGCCCTCGTCGTACCCTACATATCCCGGAGGCGCTCCAATGAGGCGGGATACAGAATACTTCTCCATATATTCACTCATATCCAGACGCACCATATTGGATTCATCATCAAACAGGCTTGCTGCCAAGGCTTTTGCCAGTTCTGTCTTACCTACGCCGGTTGGTCCTAAGAAAAGGAAGGAGCCGATTGGCTTAGATGGGTCCTTGATGCCTGCCTTGGAACGGATAATTGCTTCTGTTACAAGTGTGACACCATCCTCCTGACCAATGACACGTTTGTGAAGCTCCTCATCCAAATGGAGGGTTTTATTGCGTTCACTCTCTGTCAGCTTCGCTACAGGAATTCCTGTCCAGCGGGAAATGATACGTGCAATCTCTTCTTCGGTAACCTTTTCTCTTACCAGGGAAAGGTCACGATTCTTTAAAATTTCCTCTTCCGCCTCCAGCTGCTTCTCCATCTGTGGAAGCACACCGTACTGAAGCTCTGCCGCTTTTTCTAAATCATAATTCTGCTGTGCAATCTTAATTTCATTTCTGGTGTTTTCAATGGATTCACGAAGCTTGCTTACCTTGTCAACTGCGTCTTTTTCATTGGACCAATTTGCCTTCTTACCATTTAATTCATCGCGAAGCTCGGCAAGCTCTTTCTGTAGCGCATCAAGGCGCTCCTGACTAAGACGGTCTGTTTCTTTTTTTAGCGCAGTCTCTTCGATTTCCATCTGCATTACACGACGGTTAAGCTCGTCGAGCTCCGTCGGCATGGAATCAAGCTCTGTTTTAATGAGCGCGCAGGCCTCATCCACAAGGTCAATTGCCTTGTCCGGAAGGAAACGGTCTGAGATGTAGCGGTTTGACAATGCTGCAGCCGATACCAGCGCAGAGTCTGTGATTTTGACGCCATGATACACCTCATAGCGTTCCTTTAAGCCTCGTAAAATCGAAATTGTATCCTCTACCGTTGGCTCATCCACCATAACCGGCTGGAAACGACGCTCTAAGGCTGCGTCCTTTTCGATATATTCGCGGTATTCATCCAGGGTTGTGGCACCCACACAGTGTAGCTCGCCACGGGCAAGCATTGGCTTTAATAGCTGTCCCGCATCCATCGCCCCATCGGTTTTTCCGGCACCTACTATGGTATGAAGTTCATCAATAAATAAAATAATCTGACCTTCAGAGGCCTTCACTTCGTCTAATACGGCTTTGAGTCTTTCTTCAAACTCGCCGCGGTATTTTGCACCAGCAATGAGTGCACCCATATCCAACGCAAAAAGTCGTTTGTCCTTTAAGCCCTCTGGAACATCGCCTCGCACAATTCTCTGTGCAAGACCTTCCACAACTGCGGTTTTACCAACCCCCGGCTCACCAATAAGTACCGGATTATTTTTGGTCTTTCTGGAGAGAATGCGAACCACGTTGCGAATCTCCGCGTCACGCCCAATGACAGGGTCAAGCTTCTGCTGACGGGCACGTTCTACCATGTCATAGCCGTATTTTTCCAAGGTATCATACGTGCTTTCCGGATTGTCCGAGGTCACACGCTGGTTTCCACGTACAGTTGCCAGTGCCGACAAAAAACGCTCACGGCTAAGTCCATATTCCTTAATCAACTCTTTCATCGCTTTGTTTGGATATTTCAATAAGGACAAGAATAAATGCTCTACAGACACATATTCATCACCCATCTGCTTCGCTTCATCCTCTGCATGAATCAATACGTTATTTAAGTCTTTTCCCACGTAAATTTGTCCTGCACCGGATACCTTCACTCTTGCTGCAAGCTTACGAACCGCATTCTCCGTAAAATGCTCGCGGTTGATTTCCATTTTCTCTATCAGTTTTCCAATCAGACCATCATTCTGATTTAATAATGCTACCAAAAGATGCTCCTGCTCGATTTCCTGGTTACCGTATTCATACGCTAACTTCTCACAAGCGTTGATTGCTTCGATAGATTTCTGTGTAAATTTCTGAATGTTCATTTAGCGTACCTCCTTTTTTCTATCGGGCAAATTTCCTGTATCCTATTTCACACATCCTGTTGATTATTTCACATATCACGCATTCTTCTTTCATCCTATTATCTGCTTCCAACCAACAAGCTATACCCGATGAATTATAATACCTACAACTGTGTTATAGCACTCGTTGTTAGCACTGTCAATAGGTGAGTGCTAAAGTTTTCTGACAAATTAGAAAAACCCTTGAAAAATCAAGGGTTTGGAGGTTCTTAAAATTTTATAAAATTACATTTTCTTGTACAACCGTACCGCTGTCGGCATCAGCATAATATCAAAAATTGCACTATAAAATACCGGCAACAAGGAAACAACAATATACGGTCCTAGCTTCGCAGGGTCGTCCAACATGGCGATAATGACTATCAGACTCACTCCGCACACCAATACACCTGTGATTGGAATAACATATAGCATTGTCTTCATAGCAATCCAGGCATCCTTCACATGCTCCTGTCCACTCTCCTTTTTTCCATATATAATAACGAACCCCTGAAAAAAATCCCTCACTGAGCCTGCTGCAACTAAAACCAAAATTGGAATTCCAATCATAAATAACAATGTAGGCATATCCGAAAAATATGCTAGCGCCCGCATTCCTCCCCAGCTAAAAATAACTCCCACACATGACAGTCCAAGTAAAATCAATCCACTCACGGCACCTGCCACAGACCAATTTCCCTTTTTCCGCTGCATCTCGCTTTCCTTCACCAGCTCAATCATATTTTCCTCTGCTATATCCACATAGCTTTCCTCTGGTATCTTCTCGCCTACCAGCAATTCATTTACACTGATTCCTAATATCAAGCAGACCTCCATAATCACAGAATTGTCTGGCATGCTTCTTCCCGTCTCCCATTTCGAAACAGTTTTATCTGACACTCCCACCATCTCCGCTAATTGGCGCTGTGTAAATCCCTTATCCTTTCGCATCTGCGCAATAAATTTTCCAATTTTTATCTGATTAAGCATTGTCTTCCTCCTTTGTGTCCATCTCAATAACCAACTTGATTTTCTCTCGTATAATTCTTGTGTTTTCTCCTACTTGAATAGAAAGTACGCCCTCTGTGCAGACTTCCATAGCAATGAGCTCTTCTGCGCTGCCTTTTTCCAATTTTCTTGCTAACGGAATACATATCCGGTTAGCCAAAATCGAGCCATATAGGGTAGTAATCAAAGCTAACGACATACCGCTTCCGATAGCGCTCATTTCTGTTCCCATTATATCACGAACCAGCTCTGGCTCAGAACCGTCTACCACCAACATAATTCCTTTTTTTAAAAATTATTATCGATTTCTAACGCACTCCCTTCCAATGCCAAAAACAAATGCCACAAACACAATCTGCCATAATATAGCTATAATATATCTCTTCTCTTATGCCAAAAGGAACCTCGTCTCCGGATAATTACAGGAGAATTTCTCTCCGATTCGTAGAAAAAGGCCTCTCCACGCAGGAAAGGCCCTCCATCTAGCATTAATAGTGACTTTTATCAATTGAATCTATTATTATTTCCACTCAATTCTCGTAGTCATCTTACCAAGACCGCCATCCTCTGTTACTAAGAATGTCTCGAAGTAAGTATCACCCAGCTCATTATATGTGTAAATTTCTCTTACACAATCATTTGCATTATCAGGATTATCTATCTGGGTCTCTACAATAATATAAGCAGCTTCCTTCTCTGTCTTTATCTCTTCCGGAAGGGTACCTGGTGCATACTCCTCTGTTTTTACAATACCATTGTTCGCATCCATCTGATGAACCAGAATTTTGGTTGGTTCATAAGCACCTTGATAAGTAAGTATAATGGTTGTTTTGTTTGTTTTTGTAAGCCCATTTTCCGTTACAGTTACTTCATCTTCCATCGTAATTGTAAGCTTTGCCCCTATTGATGGGCTTCCGATGTGATCGCCCCAGCCACCCGGTGTCACATAGATATCACCAGCCTGAGTTTGATAAACCGGATTCACATAATAAATGGTATCGTACATAGCCGGAAGAATATAAATAGTTCCTTCCAATTCCAGTTCTTCCTCATTGTCTGTACTTTTTATTCGATGGGCTATATCACAGATTTCATCACTCAATGTCATCATAGTAAATGCCTGCCCATCCCCATACTGCCAAAGGGCATTGAAAAAGCTTAATCCTTCCAAATCCCCAAAGCTTACTTCCCAGTCAATTGGATCTGTACTATCATGCTTATCCACAGTCGCATAAATTCTCTTTTCCGCATCTACGGAAGCCTGTATATCTGCTTCCTTGCCATTTACAATATCACCTATGTTCTCCTCAAAATATGCGTCCCAATCGAAATCCAGCATGGTCAAATCCTCGGTTGTAATAAACACACCAATCATTGGGTCGCGAGACTGTTCTTCTCCATCTGCCGTTTCCACAGCCAGAGTACATCCCGACATGGAAAACATCGTAACAAGAGCCAATGCCCAAGACACAAGTCTTTTATTATTTATTTTCTTTCCATACTCCACAACACGTCCAAACGTACCTGCTACAATACTTTCTAATTTATTCATCATCATCCTCCTCCAGCTCTCCATCAAATTTCAAAATATCCCCCACATCACACTGCAGGTAGTAGCAAATTCTGTTAATCGTGTGGAATCGCACACCCTTTGCTTTCCCACTTCGAAGCACAGACAGGTTGGCTTCTGTAATATCCACCAGCTTGCAAAGCTCCTTCGAGGTCATCCCACGTTCCTTTAATATATCTTCCAAACACACTCGGATTCCCATTCTCTCACCTCTAAATAAACAAATCATTATCCTGTTTCAGCTTTTGATTCTCTCCAACATATCTGGCTACTACAAGTATCACTATAATAAAGAGAAGTGATAAGACCGGAATCGTAGCTGTAATATTCAACTGATGTAAGCTGTTACGGAAGCACACCTGTAGGACATTAAAGCCCATACTTGCAATAACAACAACGGTAAGTGCTTTTGAGCAGGCATCTGCGATTTTTTGCACTGCTGCAACAGCCGCATCCGAATACGCATCCTCAAGCAATTCCTTCAAAGCCTTTGTCGCTACAAA
The DNA here is from genome assembly GCA_964394775.1 of uncultured Lachnobacterium sp. Classification (GTDB taxonomy): domain Bacteria; phylum Bacillota; class Clostridia; order Lachnospirales; family Lachnospiraceae; genus Roseburia. The sequence goes on from CAYMYV010000133.1 coordinate 5,393, forward strand.
CAGAACCATAATATCAAGCACATATGGAAGTGCGTTTACAACACTCTGTAATACCAAAAAAACATATGTCATGGTTAAATTCACTTCTCCATATCCGAATTCACCCAGTAACCAGTCTCCTGTTACGGTATTTGCAGCCTGCACTGCCTTAATACTTGCCGGAAGATTGAAAACAAACTCTGCCACAACCACATAAGCAAAAAGAAGCATTACCACATACAATAACATGCGAAGCCCCTTCTGTAGGGCTTTGGTATCCGCCTGCGCACTTTTAATCAAAATGCGTAACACCAGATATCCGGCTATCACAGAATACAACGCACATCCCAATATCATCGTTTGTCCACCCACACCATTTGTTACAAACAAACCCGGATTAATCATATAGTATAAAACATACCATACACCACAGCTTATTACCGGAAGCATCCAGTCAATTTTGCGGGCTCTTCCGGTTATCTTCAACCATAAAAATATTGCACAAGGGATAAGACCAAAGAACACATATAATGCAATTGCAACTATGTTTCCCACCTCACCTGACAATGATAATTGACGTAATCCCCAGCCAATCTGCTTAAAAGGGAATGTTAAAATTGAAAACTCCATATTGTCCTCCTTAGATTTCTTAGATTTCTTAGATTTCTTAAATTCTTAAATTTCTAAATTCCTAAATTCCTAAATTCCTAAATTCCTAAATTCCTAAATTCCTATTATTCTCTGTCAAATTATTGTTTTGCGATAATTTCTATTTTTATTATACCCAAAAATTATCGTTTGTCAATAATTTTTATCATACTTTTAAAAACAGCTTTTAAAAAAGCGTCATTCTGACGCTTTTTGATGCGTCTGACGACGCAATTTCCTATA
>CAYMYV010000134.1:0-6261 GCA_964394775.1 uncultured Lachnobacterium sp.
GTATCCGGCGAGGGTGCATATATCGAGTATATTGATGGTTATTATTATTTATATATTTCTTACGGCGGCCTTACCGCAGATGGTGGATACAATATGCGTGTATATCGCTCAGAGAATCCGGATGGTCCATACTATGATATGACAGGAGATTCTCCGATTGCAACAAATGGAAATAATAATATCAATGGTGAAAATGGCGTTCGCGTTATGGGTAACTATCAGTGGGATTACATTCAGGCTGGTCAGATAGCTCAGGGACATAATTCCGTATACTCGGATGAAAATGGTATTTTCGTTGTATATCATACACGTTTTACAAATCAGGGAGAGGTTCATTCCGTAAGAGTACATCAGCAGTTTGTAAACGAGGATGGATGGCTTGTAACGGCACCATTTGATTATGCAGGTGAGAGCCTTAGCTACGTGGGAAAGGAAGATGTAGTGGGTGATTACAAGGTTATTGTACACAAACTAAAGGTGAACTACGCGAATAGGAAGTGTAATACAACAGTAGATGTTTCCTTGAATGAAGATGGAACCATTAGTGGTGAGTATGAGGGTACATGGAAGTTCTCTGAAAAACTTGGCTCTCCATATGTAACCATGGTAATTGACGACGTTGAGTATAACGGCGTATTCTTAAAACAGAGAATGGATAATAAATCAGAGCTGGCTATGACATTTACTGTTTTAGGTGATAACGAAGTTAACATTTGGGGTTATAACCAGATAGAAGCAGCAGAATAGGCTATAAGAAGCAAAGGAGAATAAGCGGCATGGCAAAGAAAGAGAAAAAAGAAAAAAAGAAAAGTGGATTTTTAGCTGATTTTAAGAAGTTTATTACAAGGGGTAACGTAATGGATATGGCAGTCGGTGTTATCGTCGGCGGTGCATTCACATCAATCGTGACTTCATTAAATACAGATATTCTGACTCCGCTTTTGGCTTTGTTTGGTGGAATAGATTTTTCATATCTTCAGCTGGTAATGGGAGAAGGCGAGGAAGCGCCGGTTCTTATGTATGGTAATTTCATTACAGCAATTATTAATTTCCTGATTACAGCATTTGTGATTTTCTTGTTAATCAGAGGAATTAATAAAATAAATGATTTCTTATCCAAAAAAGAAGAGGAGAAACCGGCGGAACCTACTACAAAGGAATGCCCATATTGCAAGAGCGTGATTGCAATTGCAGCTACAAGATGCCCAAATTGTACTTCTCACTTAGAAGAGTAGTAAACACAAGATATTGGGGGTCCAAATTGTAAAATACATAGAGGGTTGTGAGTTTTCAATAACTTACAACCTTTTTTTGTTGCAAAAATAGGAAAAATTTACTATAATAAATAAAGTAAGCTTTTACCTTGGGGAATAATGTCCTTTGGTCATGCCAAAGCTATAGATAAAGGGGATGAAGACCATGAATAATCCAAATCTCGCACAGTATGTTGTAGAGCATATGACAGAAATGATGATTTGTTTTGACCAAAAGGGTTTGGTTACATATGGGAATGAAGCCGCAGTGATTCGTTTGGAGTATGGTGACACATTGATTGGGACTCATATTAGTGAGATTTTTCCAAATGTTTTCTGGGTTGCAGAACCGGGGTTTGGAACGGATATAGAATTTGGTGAGCAGACATATGACCTTATGGCATATCGTATGAATAAAACCTGTTTCCCAATTGATGCAAAGTTTACGGATTTTTCAGATGGAACATATCTATGTGTATCCAAGGATGTTACGAGACGCCAGTATCTGGAGAAGCGTGTGAAGCAGGTGGAACAGGATGCAGAGAATGCTATGAAGGTGAAGTCGGAATTCGTGGCAAATGTTACCCATGAGCTTCGTACACCGGTAAATGGTCTGCTTGGAAATACGAGAGAACTGATTACCAGAATTCAGGATGAAGAATGCTTGAGAATCCTGGATTTGATGGAGCGTGGCTGTAATGACATGAATGCGCTTATCAATAATATCTTAGATTTCTCCAAGCTAGAGGCAGGTAAATTTACATTAGAGATTCGCGAGTTTGATTTCCGTAAGATGATTGATTACGTGAAGTCAAATCATTTACATAAGATTACAGAGAAGGGCCTGGAATTCTTTGTGACCATATCCCCTGAGGTCCCGGCCCATATTATTGGGGATGAGCTTCGAATTGTTCAGGTGCTGAATAACCTACTGTCCAATGCTACCAAGTTTACCGCGGTGGGCAAGATTGCAGTAGAGATTGTAAAAACAGCACAGATTATGAATCGTGCAGAGCTGTTTTTCCTTGTTACGGATACGGGAATTGGTATTTCTAAAGAGAATCAGGACAAGCTGTTTAAGAGCTTTTCACAGGTGGATGCATCAATTTCCAGAAAATACGGTGGAACAGGCTTAGGACTAAATATCAGTAAACAATTAGTTGAGATGATGGGGGGAAGCATTGATGTTCAGAGTGTAGAGCATCAGGGAACCATGTTTTCTTTTTCAATCTGGGTTGAGCTTCCGGAGACAGAAAGCAACGCGGCAACAGCAACGGTAGATAGAGAATCTGTTTTGTCGAATGCTATGCACCGTCAGGAAACGGGCTCGCAGCTTACTTCATTTGGCAGCGATGTCAACAAGGAAGAATTAGAGAAGAATATGTCCAAGCTTGTCCTTTGTGTGGAAATGGATAACTGGGAGAAGGCTGAGACCTTTATGACTGCGATTAAACAGCTTACCGACAGTGCACCGCAGGAAATCCGAAGCAAAGCACTTCGACTGAAGATGGCAGTACAGAAAGCGGATTATGATAAGACTATTGCAGCATACGAAGAGCTGGAAGTGATGTTGTAATATGGAGGATATATGGGACGTGTATTGATTATTGATGACGTGGAAACAAACCGATTTGTTTTACGCAATATTATTACAGATATGGGGCATCAGCCAATTCTGGCGGAGAATGGTATCCAGGGGCTGAAGATTATGGAAAGAATTACACCTGATGTCATTCTTTTGGATATTTCCATGCCGGAGATGGATGGCTTGGAAATGTGTACAATTTTGAAGCAGGATGTAAAAACCAGAAGTATTCCGATTATTTTTATTTCTGCTTTTGATGAGCCACAGGATATTGTAAAAGGTTTTGAGGTTGGTGGTGCTGACTATGTGACAAAGCCTTTTATTCAGGAGGTTGTCAAATCCCGTGTGGAAGTTCATCTTAAGATGGCAGAGATGAATAAGGATTTGGTGGAATCTAACCGAAGGCTTCAGGCCTCCGTTACAGAGCAGATTAGGCAGATGGAGATAGAGAAGAAAAAGGTGTTGTATGCGCTTTTGGCTGTGGCAAGAAAGAACGCCTGCTTTGAAGAGGAGCATATGGAGCGCTTACAGTTTAACTGCAAGCTCCTGGCACAGGCAATGCAGCTGTCACCAAAATATGAGCATCTTGTGTCGGATACCTTTGTAGAAACCATTGAGCTGGCTGCACCGCTCTGTGATTTGGGTAATGTTGCAATTCCTTTGGATATCCTGCAGAAAAGGGGAGGGCTTACGGAGGAAGAGCTTGCAACCGTAAAAACACATACAACCATAGGAGCACAGATATTAGCGGATGTCAGAGGAAATGGAGACTACAATGATTTTGTAGATATGTCCTATAAGGTTGCGTTATATCATCATGAGAAATGGGACGGCTCCGGGTATCCGGAGGGAATCTCAGGAGATGGTATTCCGTTACCGGCACAGATTGTAGGCCTGGTATCAACCTATTGTGCTATGACAGAAAATCGTTCCTTCCGTAAGGCATTTTCGAAGGAAGAAGCATTAGAGGTTATGGAATCGTCAGCGGGCATTGATTATAATGCAGATATGTTCAAAATATATAAGAGAATTGCAAGACAATTGCGCTAAGAGAGTCGCTTTATAATTCTTTGGGCGGTACTAGGGAGGTATCATGACAGATGAGGAATTTTTAAGGATTACCAGATTCTTAAAAAGCAATTACGGAATTGATATGAGTCGTAAGAAGCCTATTGTGCAAGGGCGTCTTGAAAACTATATCAGAGCAAGCGGCTTTAGAAGCTATTCAGATTATATGGATGCCGTGGAGGCGGATATTACAGGTAATCTGGAAAAGAAGCTGGTCAATCTCTTGTCTACCAATCATACATATTTTATGAGAGAGCCGGAGCATTTTACCTATATGCGTCAGGTGGTGCTTCCATGGCTGAAAAAAAGAGAAGAAAGAAGCAAAGACCTGCGTATTTGGTGTGGAGCATCGTCAACGGGCGAGGAGCCGTACACTCTGGCTATGATTCTTATGGATTATTTTGGATTAGAGCATGGAGCATGGGATACCAAGGTTCTTGCAACTGATATTTCTACCGATGTTTTGCAGCACGCAATGAGTGGGATATATACGACTGAGCAGGTGGAGGTTCTGCCTGAGAACTGGAGAAGAAGATTCTTCCGCAAGGTGTTGAACCAGGATGTGTACCGGGTAACGGATGAATTGAAGAAGGAAGTGATATTCCGTAAATTCAATTTGATGGACCCGTTTCCATTTCGTAAAAGACTGCATGTGGTATTTTTACGCAATGTCATGATTTATTTTGATGAGAAGACCAAACGTGAGCTGGTTCAAAAAATCTATGATGCAATGGAACCGGGTGGATACCTGTTCATTGGGCAGACGGAAACCATTGATAAAGAAATTGGCGGATTCGAAATGGTTCGCCCATCGGTTTATAGAAAAAGAGAAGGATAGTAATTTGTAATGCGAAAAATAAAAGTGTTAGTTGTAGAGGATTCTATGTTTTTTCGGAATCTTCTGGTAAATACCTTGAGCAAAGATCCCGCGCTGGAGATTGTGGCCGGTGCAAAGGATGCATTTGAAGCCAGAGACATGATTGTCAAGCATCGACCGGATGTTATGACCCTGGATATTGAGATGCCGCGTATGAGCGGGCTTGAGTTTTTGCGAAAGCTGATGCCGCAATATCCGATGCCTGTAGTTATGATTAGTTCTTTAAGTGACAAGGTATTCGACGCGTTAAATGCGGGTGCGGTTGACTTTGTGGCAAAGCCGGCATACAGCGATAGAAGGATGCTTGAGGAGTTCATAAGCAAAGAGCTTCCGGTCAAGATTAAAATTGCTTCAACTGCAAAGATAAGTTCATTAAAGAAAAATACAGTTCCGGCTCTTACGGAGAATGTGGCAGTAGAGAATCGGGATATGGTTGTGGCTATTGGAGCCTCCACCGGAGGAACCGAAGCGATTGCTTCTATTTTGAAGGATTTTGGAACGGATATTCCGGGAGTTGTTATTGTTCAGCATATGCCGGCCGGATTTACGGAGATGTATGCCAACCGTCTGAATGACCAATGCAGAGTTATGGTAAAGGAAGCGAAGCATGGAGACAAGGTACTTCCCGGACAAGTGCTTTTAGCACCCGGCGGAGAGAATCAGATGCGTCTGGTCAAGGTTAACGGAGCCTATCAGGTAGAGATTAAGCCTGGTGAAAGGGTAAGCGGACATTGTCCGTCGGTGGATGTTCTGTTTGAATCTGTTGCACAGGCGGCAAAGGAACGCTCAATTGGAATTATTCTTACCGGAATGGGCGGAGACGGAGCCAAAGGACTTCTTGCAATGCGACAGGCAGGCGCGAGAACCATAGGACAGGATGAATCCACATGTGTGGTATATGGAATGCCTAAGGTGGCATATGAGCTGGGAGCCGTAGAATACCAGGAAAAATTAACAGATATATCTAAGAAAACATATGCAGTTTTAAATAAAATGTAAAGGAGAAAGATACTATGAGAATTTTATTAGCAGAAGACGATTTTGTAACAAGAAAGTTTATGAGCAGTTTCCTGTCAAAGTATGGAGAATGCGATGTTACCGTTGATGGTTTAGAAGCTGTAGATGCATACATGATGGCTTTGGAGGAAGGTAATCCATATGACCTGGTATGCCTGGATATCATGATGCCGGTTATGGACGGATATCAGGCGCTTGTAGGAATTCGTAATCTGGAAAAGGAAAGAAATGTTCCGGAAGAAAAAGCGGTTAAAGTTATCATGGCAACAGCTCTTAATGATGAAAAGAACGTTAAAATGGCATTTGAACTGGGATGTACCATTTATTCAGGAAAGCCAATCGACCAGGAACGTTTTGAGGAAGCATTGAAAAGGTTAGATTTAATCTAATATTTTTCTGACATACAAAAGGGAAAGGAGCTATATATGGCAGAGGGATTTAATACAGATGCCATGCTGGAC
>CAYMYV010000135.1:0-6154 GCA_964394775.1 uncultured Lachnobacterium sp.
CTACTTCTTAATAAAAGGTGCTTCTTCGTTGATGCGATATAACTTGTTATTGTAATCAAGGTTAATCATCTGAACATTTACACCAAATAATTCTTTCATTTCATTTTCATAGAGGAACGCATATGGATAAAACTCTGTAATACTGCAAACCTCTGTTTCTTTGTCAATTACAAGACGAAGATTAATATATTCGTTTGTATCATCATTTGCAAAAGAATAGCTTACATGAAGCTTCTCTTCTGAATATGCACAACAAATCTGTGAAAGGCGTAAGTTCTGGTTCTTAAGCGCCATAACTTCTCCAAGTAACTGATCTGGAGTAATTTCTATTAAAACATTTTCCGGATTCTTAATTTCCATCACTTGCGTTCTCCTTTCCTGCTTCTACTTCCATAGCTTCAACCTCTGGCACTTCTACCGGTTCCACCGCTTCAACCTCTGCCGCTTCTACCGGTTCCACCGCTTCAACTTCTGCCACTTCTACAGCTTCAACCTCTGCCGCTTCTACCGGTTCCACCGCTTCAACTTCTACTGCTTCTGTATTTTCAACCTCTGTTACCTCTTCAGCAGCTTCACTTTCTTCCAACACTTCTTCAGCAGGAGCTTTTTTCTCTGCCTTTGCTGCTTTTTTAGCAGCCTTTTTTGCTTCCTTATCAGCTTTTCTATCTTCGAAGAATTTCTTTTCCTGTGCATCCGCCTTTTCCTGCCATAATGCAATCGCTTTTACAATACCATCGATGATGGCCTGCGGTCTTGCGGCACAGCCTGGAACATAGATATCAACCGGAATTGTGGTATCAGCACCACCAATAATGTTGTAGCATTCCTTGAAAACGCCACCGGTACATGCGCATACACCAACTGCTACTACAACCTTTGGCTTTGGCATCTGGTCATACAGCTGTTTTACAACAGCTTGATTTTGTGTATTAATTCCTCCTGTAATCAGGAAGATATCTGCCTGCATCGGGTCACCGGTGTTGATGATGCCAAAACGTTCTGCATCATATACCGGGGTAAGGCAGGCCAAAACTTCTATATCACATCCGTTGCAGCTTGATCCATCATAATGGAGAAGCCAAGGAGATCTTTTTACGTTTCCCATATTTTCATCCTTTCTAAAAGCCAAAGCTTAGATAACCATTAAAATGATAAGGTTTACACCAGCAGCAAGAAGTGTGACACCCCATGCTAATTTAATCATAACCGGCCATTTTACACGAGCTGATGTATTGTCGATTAAGATTTCTAAGAAGAATGTCGCCAATACTGCAATTACTGCTACAAGGTAACTCCATGGATTACTGCTTACGAAAAATAATCCAACGAAGCCTAATAAAAATACTTCTTCATACCATTCTGCAATTTCATAGAAAGCAAGTGTCTTAGCACCCATATCTGTTGTAAGGCCTTTTACCAATTCCTGATGTGGATGGTGTGAGGTACTAAGATCAAATGGTGATTTACGTAACTTAATTGTAAGAATAAACACAAAAGCAATAAAGAAGCCTGGGGCTTTTACAATTGCAGGAATGTCTGCCTGAATAATGTCAGACACGTTGAAGGAGCCTGTTGCAAGGTAAAATCCAATACAAGCTAAAAGTACTGCCGGTTCATAGCTCATCACTGCAAGGAGCTCGCGGGAAGCACCTAAATTACTATATGGTGAGTTTGTAATACAAGCTGCGAAAATCAGGAATGTTAAACCTGTGGAAAGCAGGAAGAAGCAAAGTAAGATATCACTTCCACCAAAGAACATACAGCCTGTAAAAATCACAGTTAAAAGGAATGAAATTACCAAGAAAATCTGTGCCGTATTTACGATGATAAACTGCTTAGAAAAAAGCTTAGCTACATCATAAAATGACTGCCAAATGCTTGGTCCGATACGTCCCTGCATTCTTGCAGAGATTTTACGGTCAAGACCGTTTAATAATCCACCAATCAAAGGTGCAAAAACAAGGAAAGCAACAATTCCAATTATACGATAAATCATTATAATGCACCTCCTATAACAATACATAACATAACCACCAACCATGCTGTGGTAATCCATACACATGGCTGCATTAATTTACGCTGACCAAAGGTGTGTGCGAAATACCAGTTTGTCATGAATAAGTGCTTATTTTCGCCCATTGAGTCAATGAACTCTTTGTTGTTACCAACGTTGATACCGTTCATGTAAGAAAGCTTCTGTCTTACCTTCATGCTGGTTGCAAAGCGGAATGCCATAATTGGCACCAGGAAAATAAATACAACGATTGCAATCAGGAGCAATAATACGCCCATTGGAAGTACTGCCGTTGCTGTTCCAAACATCTCTGTAAGAAGTGGTTCTACATATACTACAGAAAGAACCGGGAATAATAAGCAAAGCGCAATCATAAGCACTGCATGTACCCAAAGAGAAAGTAATTCGTCCTTCTTTGTAATATCTTTTACTTTAATTTCTGTATCTGTATAGGAGATGATTTTGCTCATCCATTTTGTCCAATAGAACATAGTTGTGGCACTACCATATACGATGAAAAGCACAAGCATAATGTTGCTTTCATCTACAGATGCCTTAAGCGCTGACCATTTTGATATCAGCATACCAAATGGTGCTAAGAACATACCTGCAATACCGATGAACATGAACGCACCAAGTCTTGGAAGACGATAGATAAGTCCATGCATATCCTCGATGTCACGGCTGTGAAGGGAGTTTTCTGTTGCACCTGTGTTCTGGAACAGAAGTGATTTGGAAATTGCATGGAATAACATAAGGAAGATTCCTGCCCAAATTGTTTCTGTTGTACCTACACCGGCACACGCTACCATAAGTCCAAGGTTTGATATTGTTGAGAACGCCAATACCTTTTTACCATCTGTCTGAGCAATCGCCATAATAGATGCCGCAAAGAATGTAAAGCCGCCAACAAAGCTGATTAATAGGCCGGTGTTTGTTCCGCTCATTGCCGGTGCAAGACGGAATAAAATGTAAATACCTGCCTTAACCATTGTCGCACTATGTAAAAGTGCGGAAGAAGGTGTTGGTGCAACCATGGCACCAAGAAGCCACGAAGAAAATGGCATCTGAGCTGCTTTGGTCAAAGCTGCAACTGCAATCAGTGCAACTGGAATAATTGCTAATTTTTCGCCCTCCACACCAAGTGCTACAAGGTTGGTAAGTGACATATTTCCTGCTGTAAATCCAAGGTACACAATGCCAACTGCAAGAGCGCAGCCACCTAACAGGTTCATCCAGAGTGCTCTAAAGGAGTTCGCAATTGCTTCCTCCGTCTTGGTATATCCAATCAAAAGGAACGAACAAATACTTGTAATTTCCCAGAAAAGGTCAATCCAAAGTAAGCTTTCGGATAAAACAAAACCAAACATCGCACCTAAGAATATGAATAACAAGGCAAAGAAATAGTGTCTTCTGTCTTCGAATTCTGTATGCTGATGGTGATATCCGTGCATATAACCTACAGAATAAATAACGATTAAGCTTCCGATAATACCAATAATGATGCACATCAAAACAGAAAGCCTATCCACACGAATATGTGCAATTTCTGCCTGCTCCGGTCCAAAAAGCTCCAGATATGTAATCATAATGGTTGGAATAATTGAAAGTAGGCTTACAATTTTTCTCTTGTGCTTAAAGCTCATATAAGTTACAAGAATCATCAAAAGCCATACAACACCCAATATAATCATATCGATTGTATGAGTATGATAAAAAAGCTCCATTACCTGGCAACCACCAAGCATCCACTGTCCCGCAAAAACAGCAACTGCTGCCATAATAATGCCGGCACTGATGTAAGCGATTATGTTACGAATCTTATTTACACGAATTGTGTACATAAGAATCGATACCACGAATGGAAAACAAATTAAAAAAGGTACCATCCACATTTTCTCTTATCTCCTATTTTTTATATTTTTACATAGTCGGCTATATTCTAGTCCTTTTGCACCAGCTTTGCAAGAGAAAAATGTCACAATTTGACATTTTTTTCACAAATTTTTTTATACATTTTTTATTCTTTTTTTATAATTTCCGTGCTATCCTGACACATTACCCCCGTTTACACGGCAAACAAAAAATCCGGACCTTTTACGGTCCGGACTTACATTTTTTAATTCATTTCCAACATTCATATACATAATCCACATAGTCCGGACGTGGTGCCGCAAGTACTTCCATCGTATATCCTTCAATTACTTCATCGCAATTAAATACTTCATATATCCGGTCATAGGTTCCTACAACAACGCATTCCCCCATAACGAGAGCGCCGTCTCTATTCTTACCGGCAATTACTTCTCCGGCAGTTACTTCTTTGTACAATTCTACGTTATTATAATAACAATATGGATATTCTTCTAATTGAATCCTTGTTTTTGAGGTATCTTCCGACACAAAGCATATTCCATAAAGTACTTCATTTGCAAATATCACTTCCTTTTCAGTCCTTTGCAAGGAGTTTTGTTCTTGCGAAGAATCCTCCTCAATGATACTTTCACACCCTACCCTCTTCTGCAGCAGTTTTCTCTTCTTTCCCATAAATATGTACCGCCTTGTCTTGGTGTTTTATACAATAACAGTAACAAAATAAGAACCTATATGCATACGTATTGCGAATTTATAAGCGTTTATGCTTACATAATATATAACAATTTAGAGTAAGAAATAGGTGACAACTTTTTTTAATCTGCTTTTTATATCAAAACCAGAAATATGAAATTCAATTAACTAAAATTTTTACATGTTTTCTCAAGCCTTCTTCATACCCTGCCCATCCAGCTTCTCATAAGCGCAATCTCTCTTGCATAACCCTCATCATCATTTGGAGTTTCCAAGATAAATGGCTTGTCCTGTAACAACGGATGCTGTACTACCCGCTTCATCGCATCTAGACCTATCTTTCCTTCGCCAATGCAGGCATGTCTATCCTTGTGTGTTCCACATTCATTCATACTGTCATTGAAATGTACCGCCCTAAGCCTGTCCAACCCAATCACACGGTCAAATTCTTCCAATACCCCATCCAAATTGTTTACGATATCGTAGCCTCCATCCCATACATGGCAGGTGTCAAAGCAAACACCGATTTTGTCCTTTAATTCGACAAGCTCTATAATTGCCTGTAATTCCTCAAAGGTCGCTCCAACCTCGGAGCCTTTTCCTGCCATGGTTTCCAGTAGCACAATCGTGTTCATCTCAGGAGTTAGTGCATTGTTTAGTGCATCTGCAATCATTGGAATTGCCATATCCGTACCAAGTCCTGTATGTGAGCCTGGATGAAAATTGTAATAATTTCCCGGCACATATTCCATGCGAGCCATATCCTCTTTTAACATATTTCCGGAGAACTCTCGAATATCTTCTTTTGCAGAGCAGACATTCATGGTGTATGGTGCGTGAGCAACCAGCCTCCCGAAGTTTTGTGCATTCATCAGCTCACGTAGCTTTGTGGCATCTTCCGGTACAATCTCCTTCGCAGAACCACCTCTAGGATTTCTTGTAAAAAACGCAAACGTATCTCCACCCAATTTCATTGCCATTTTTCCCATTGCTTCAAAACCCTTGGTAGATGATAAATGGTTTCCAATATAGATCATGATTATTTTTCCTTTCTTTTATTGTATATCGTATCATATGATTATACTAATGCCAATTGGGTATATATGAAAAAAACGCGTCCTATACCCACATAATCCTGTTTTATGAGGGTATAGAACGCTAATTCTTACATATATGCCCATTTTGATTTTTTTCTTACTGAATCCAGACAAAATGTTGGGTATTAAAACAGAGAAATCCCATATATACCCAAAGACCTTATTTAGAACTGCTCAATTATTTCGCGCAAATCACATCGTGCATATCATATCTTCCTGCAGGCTTTCCGGCAAGGAATTTTGCTGCTTCTATAGCGCCCTTAGCAAATACTGCCTTTGAATATGCAGTGTGCTTAAATTCAATTACTTCATCCTGACCTGCAAAAATCACTTCATGCTCGCCCACAATTGTGCCACCGCGAACTGCAGAGATGCCAATTTCGAATTTGTCGCGTTTTATGCGTTCCTGGCTACGGTCATACTTATAGGTATACGCACTGTCTAATGCTTCGTTCATAGAATCTGCCAACGCAAG
>CAYMYV010000136.1:0-6101 GCA_964394775.1 uncultured Lachnobacterium sp.
TGGAATCCACACTACCTGTAGGTTCATCTGCCAACAATAATTTTGGAGAATTCGCCAGCGCAATGGCAATGGCAACTCTTTGCTGCTCTCCACCGGATAACGCGTTTAATCGGCTGTTTCTTTTGCCGGACAATCCCACTGCGTCCAACAATTCCAATGCTTTTTCTTTCTTTTGGCCTGCATTGGATATGTACATAGGAAGCATAATGTTTTCTAATGCAGAAAGATATGGCAGCATATTGCGAGCATTGTTCTGCCACACAAATCCTACTGTATCCCTCTTGTAAAGAACTAATTCTTTTTCTGCCATAGTACACAGATTTCTGCCCCCTACAATGAGAGACCCTGCGCTTGGACGGTCCAATCCGCCAATCATATTTAAAAAGGTAGACTTACCGCTTCCGCTGTTGCCAATTAGTGCCGTAAGCTCTCCTTCCTCCACTGTAAGGTCCAGTCCCTGTAGCGCCAAAACTTCTGTTTCTTTTGTTTTATAGATTTTTACCAAGCCCTCTGCCTGTATCATCGGTTCTGACATTCCTCTTCTCCTATACTCTGCAACCGTCTTCTAACTCAATTATCATGTCTCCGGCATCCATCAAGCCCATATCATGGGTTGTCATAATGACCGTTACATGTTCTTTCTCTGTCATTTCCTTAAATAGCTTTGCCACCTCTGCTGACATAGCACTATCTAATTCTGCCGTTGGTTCATCGGCCAAAAGAATTCTTGGTCTATGGGCAATTGCTCTGGCTATGGCAACTCTCTGCTGCTCTCCACCGGACAGCTCCGCCGGCATATGATGCATGCGATTGCCCAGGCCAACTGCTTTTAAGCATTCTTCCACTCTTTCCCTGCGACCCTCATTGATTCCTGCAAGTCTTAAGGAGAACTCCACATTTTGAAAAGCATTCATGGTAGGGATTAAAGAAATAGATTGAAATACAAATCCAAAGCTCTCTCTTCTTAAGACCTCTCTCTTCTTTTCAGACATCTTATAAATATCCTGCCCATCCAGAAATACCTTCCCTTCTGTAGGCTCATCCAAAGCTCCCACAATATTTAAGAGAGTTGTTTTGCCAGAACCGGAACGTCCTTTCAGTACTGTAAGCTTTCCCTCAGGAATCTGGGCATTAATATCCTTTAGCGCCTGAAATTCGCCGCCCTCCGTATGAAAGCTTCTGCTTACATGTTCAATTACAATTGCATATCTGTTATTATCTTCCGATTTCATTATTCTTCACCTAATTTCAATGCTTTCGTAACATTTAATTTCAAAACAAGCACCACCAATACGCATAAGCATATCGCCATAACACCAATAATTACGCCATACAAACGGAGCATGTCTCCCTGATTTGTAATTAGCTGCATTGGAAGCACCTGACTTTCTGCCATATAAGCAGTTTGAATCATTGGCACAAACATATCTGAGGTTAGTTTACCAATTCCCATTCCCGCCAAAATAGAAAATACGCCCGAACAGATTTGCTCATTGATTAACATTTGGAATACTTCTCCCTTATGCATACCACAAGCACGCAGGACTCCAAAAATCAACTCTCGGGAACGTATGGACATAATCCAATAAATCAGGTATCCCACTGCACATAAAATAATTGTTACAATGAATCCCATGGTAAGAACACCATTGGTTCCCTGCAATAGTGGATTTTCCTCTGTCTGTTCCATCTGCTCTGCCTTATTTATGTATTTTGTAAGTCGCATCTTTTCATCCTGTATCCACGCCTGTATGTCCTGCGTACTTACATCCTCATCCAGAGTCATCCACACCTGATAAGGAATAAGCCCCCACTCTTTATTAATTGTAGAGATATTTGCGATAATCAGGTAGTTATCCTCTGTCGCTATACTGCCATCCTGATTCATAACGATAGTGTCAGGCTCATACCCCGGCCAATAGTCCACAAAATCCACAATTCTTGCAGTAATCTGTTTTTTCTCTCCTCCATAGTAGGTTTCATCATAATAAGCAATCTTATCGCCCACTTCATATCCTAACGCTATCTGGAAGTTTCGAGATACCAAAACCCCATTCGGCTCTACAGCCAGCTCGTTCAAATACTCATAATAAGGCTTTTCCAGCAAGGAATCATCCAGCTTTGTATTCTCTGCGAATTCCTTGGTATGAATTCCCATTAACGTTACATTCTGCTGACTTTTATCATTTAAAACAATATAGGATTTCGTATCATAAACAACCTTTGTATAGGATTTTATTCCATCAAATGTTCCATACTTTCTATAATCCGGTTCTGTATATTGGAATACAAAGTCCTGACTGCCCCGCATGAAAGAGTTGTCTGTCCATTTTTCCTGCAAAATCACATCTGCCCCCACAAGATATTCCGTATTATCCAGAGCATTCTGTAGGATGGACCTTGCCACTGTAGCATGATACATTCCAAGAGATATAATCAGAATCATAAACAGCATAATAAACTGCTGCTTACGCCCGTTCATAATAACCTCATGAAAAAACGTATCATTTGCCGGTTTCCAACGCTTCTTTCCCACATTATATATTAACTTGATAAGCAGTGCCTGTAATCGTAAGAACAAAAGTCCCATTCCCACAATAAAAATAGAAGAACTAATATACAGTAAAGGATCTAATGGTTTTCCCTGCAAGACATTCTCAACCAGCGTTGCTTCATTTTCAGAAAAATTATAATACCCATATAAGCCAATTGCAATGCAAATGACATCCAGAAAGCACCTTTCCCATAATGGTCTCTTTTTTGTTACTTTTTGCTGCTTTAATTTGACAATTGACACTCTGCTATGCTTAAGTGCCGGAATCGTCATAACTAAAATACAGACAAATGCTGCACCGAGTCCATACCACAACACTTCTTCAGAAAACTTCGTAGTCAATGTATTCCTTATATCAAACTCCAGAAAGTTTCTTGCAGAACCTAGAATTTTACAAAAAAACATTCCCAAAGGAATCCCAAGCAATGTACCTATAAAGGTCAAAAACAAGCTCTGATACAAATATAAGCGAAAAATTTGTCCACGATTACTACCTCTACTCTTTATGACAGATATTTCATTGCGCTCCATATCGTACATCTGAGAAGAAATCATGAGCAAAAATGCACACAAAAGAATCAATACCGGAATCTGTAAAATAAGCAGTGTCGATTCGATTCTGCTTTGCTTACTTAAAAAATCATCCAGTATCTCCATGTAATCCGGCTCGGAAGTCATTCCCTTAAACTCACTTTCGTTTACCAGATAACCGGTATACTCCTGAAGCTGTTCTACATTCGATGCCTTTAACTGCGTATAGTCAATCATTGGAAAATACTTACAGGTAATCGTAAATTTCTTCGCATTTTCCCCTGTGAACATCTCCATAAAAAGCGTTTCATTCATAAGACAGGTATTGTCCATCTCTTCCGGCGTAATTTGCCAAAAGAAATCCTGCGTGCCCGCCTGCTTATATATGCCAACAATCTTCAGGCGTATTGGATTTCCCTCTGCATCCTTTAGTTCGTCAAACTCTAAGGTCTCTCCCAAAAGCAAATCCGACTCCACCATACAGGCCTGGCTAATGACAACCTCGATATTTCCCTCTTCGTCCAGACCATCTTCTGAATACATCTGTCCGGAAATCAATTCTGCATGCTCCGGCAAACCGCATATCGTTCCCAGCTTGATGGACAAATTCCAAAGCTCCGTTCTCTCCCACAGCGAACCGGCATCTGCCTTAAGCAGCATATAGGATTTGAAGGTTTCGTATTCTTCTACTCCCATCTTGTCGTAAATCTCGTCCATGAGAGCTTCCATGCTCTTAATGGTTTCTCCGCCCGCCTCTCTTTGGCACACCACCTTCAGCTGCATTGTAGCCGGCCATGTACTGTTTTCCTTCATATACTGTTCGAACTCATCCGGCAGCATTCTGTCAAACACAGCCCCCTTAAACATTGGAAAGCTGACCACTGTAGCCATCAAAAGTATACATCCTAACAACAGACAGGATATCATCCATTTCTTATGCCATATCTTCTGTAGCATTATTCCAAACATACCTTCATCCCCTCTGTCAACCCATCAATAACCCAATAATAAATCTCGTCATATCCTCCGGCCATAAAGCCATAGGTAACAATATTTCCTTCTTCATTCATAACATCCACATATGTACATCCATTCTTTTCCGTTACCGCTTTTTTCGGTACCAGAAGCACGTGATTCATTTCTCTAATGGTTGCAGTAACATTAAATTGATTACGATTCCACCAATTACCTGAATTGGCATTTACCGCTGCCATACTACTGATATCCTCCGGCTGTAGCAGAATATATACTCTTGAGCTACGTAGCCCTCCTGAGATTCCATACTGGGATAATGATACAACTGTTCCATAACCGGTCTTGGTTTCCTTGTTCCTATCCTGATATGTGATTACAACTTCATTTCCAAAGCTCAGTAATCGATTCTCATCTTCCACCATTAAATAACAATGACCTTCATCTGCTATGGTAGTTATCGAATATCCATTGTATAAAATATCATCTGTCTGGCAATTTGCCAGATTTACAATTACACCTGTGCTTGTTGCCGTAATGGTGGTAATTGCTGCATCAGCCAGCATCCGGTCTCTTTTTTCCTCTGCTTTCGCAAGCTCTTGTCTTTTTGCTTGAAGAAGCTCCTCCGTCACTCCCTCGCCATTCTTCTCCATGTCCTGCAAACGTTCCTTTAAACGTGTAATCTGGATTTCCAGACTCTTTAGTTCAATTTCATCCGTCACAACACGGACAGAAGCAATTGGGTCACCTTCCTCGACATGAGAATATTCTGCTACCAGATATTCCACAAAATACATAGTTCCATATGTAATACGGGTATATACGTTTTCTGAAATCGGATAATAGAGATATCCCGTTCCTTCAAATGTACTAAAGCAGCTTCCATACTCTATGGTTGTGGTATTCGCTCCGTACTCCACACCCGCCAATAGCACGACCTGGTCGCCTTCACTTAATCCATCCGTTACTTCTGTATAAACTCCATCACTCATACCGGTATGAATAATGGTTTGAACATTCTGTCCGTCCTCATACTTATACACATAATTTACTCCGGAATCTTTGTTGATAGCAGCCTTTGGAATCGTCAGCACCTGTTCTCTGCTGTCGTTCATCATTACAATAACCGCGTAATCTCCTGCTTTAACAGCTTCGTGCTCTCCATTAATTGTGAAGGTGCTATATATGGTTTCTCCCTTTGCAATCAGACTTTCATACTCAGTGGTATTCATTGGCTGATATGTAACCTCATAACGAACCCCATCAATCAGGGCATACACTTCCTTTGCGGCAGACACGGTTGCCTTACTGATAAATTCACACTGTATTATCAGTTTTTCCATATCTCCAACAGCCACAATCGGGGTTCCCGTCTGTCCCATAGCCACAACTGTTCCGTCCATTCCTGCAACCAGCTCTTTTTTGTTTATCTGTTCCTTTAGGGATTCTATTTGTGGTAATAAATAATCTCTGTCCAGCTCATATAATGCAATTTCTTGTTCCAGCTTGGCTTTTTCAATAACCAGACTCTGTTTTGCCAGCTCTATATCACCATAAATGTCATTGTACTCTGTTGTCCCTGCTTCATATCCCTTTAGACTCTGCTTAAGCCGGTTTATTTCTTCCTCCGTCTTAGCTTCATATGCCCGGTATTCTTCCTTTTGCAGCTTGATTTCATCCGCCATTTTGGCAATGGTATCTTCTAGGGCTTCCATCTGACTCTCAAGACTATCTGTATTAGCCACAAATAAAACATCACCCTTTGATACTTCTGTACCCGGATATACCAGCGTCTCTTCAATTTTCACACTGTCTTCATAAGAGTATTCTTCTGTCAACGGCACAACCACAGCAGAATATCTCTCTGCATCGTATAAATTTCGACGAATTACCTGTTCGGTGTTTTGCTCCGCATTTACAGGCTCTAGCAGCTCAATTTGTCCCTCTTTCCCATTTGCCTCTTGTCCTTGTGAACAACCCACCAGAGAAGCCAGCACACAACCAATAAGACAAATGCATCCTACTCTCTTTGTCATCATTTCAG
>CAYMYV010000137.1:0-6089 GCA_964394775.1 uncultured Lachnobacterium sp.
AATATTTTATTTCTTCTCTTATTCAGAGTGGTGGAGATACATAGGATCTATGAAGTCACGGCAACCCCGGTAACGGAAGGTGCCTACCTGAGCGAGTAATTCGAACAATAAGAGGATTTGCTAATTTTAGTATGTAGGAATCCGCTTATGTTATATGAGCGGATTTTTTGCGTATAGGCAGAGAAAAGTCGAAATGTAGACTGATTGGAAACAAATAGAAAAGGAGAGTATAAACATGGAGAAATTATTATTCACATCTGAATCAGTAACTGAAGGCCATCCGGATAAAATGTGTGATGCCATTTCCGATGCAATTCTTGACGCATGCTTAGAGCAGGACCCAATGAGCCGTGTGGCATGTGAATCTGCAAGCTGTACAGGCTTTGTGCTTGTAACAGGTGAGATTACAACAAAAGCACAGTTGGACATCCCTTCTATCGTAAGAAAAACAGTTAATGAAATCGGATATAATGATGCAAAAACAGGCTTTGATGGACATACCTGTGCAGTGATGGTAGCACTTGACCAGCAGTCAGCAGACATCGCAATGGGCGTTGATAAAGCGTTAGAAGCAAAGGAAGGACAGCTTACCGATGACCTTGATACCGGTGCAGGAGACCAGGGAATGATGTTTGGTTATGCAAGTGATGAGACAGAAGAGCTTATGCCATATCCAATCGCACTTGCCCACAAATTAGCATTACAGCTTACCAAGGTTCGTAAGGATGGAACATTAACCTACCTAAGACCAGACGGAAAAACGCAGGTGTCTGTAGAATACGATGAAAATGGAACACCAAAACGTCTCGAAGCAGTTGTATTATCTACACAGCATGATGAGGATGTAACACAGGAACAGATTCATGCAGATATCAGGAAGCATGTATTTGATGTGGTGCTTCCGGCAGAGCTGATTGACGCAGAGACTAAATTCTTCATCAATCCAACCGGACGTTTTGTAATCGGTGGACCACATGGGGATGCAGGTCTTACCGGACGTAAGATTATCGTAGACACCTACGGCGGAATGGCACGTCACGGCGGTGGCGCTTTTTCAGGAAAGGACTGCACCAAGGTAGACCGTTCTGCAGCTTATGCGGCAAGATATGTTGCAAAGAATATCGTAGCAGCCGGACTTGCAAAGAGATGTGAGATTCAGCTCTCTTATGCAATTGGTGTTGCACAGCCAACCTCTATTATGGTTGACACCTTTGGGACAGGCATACTGTCTAACGAGAAATTGGTAGAAATCGTTCGTAAGGAATTTGACCTTCGTCCGGCAGGAATTATCAAGATGCTTGACCTAAGACGTCCAATCTACCGTGAAACGGCAGCATATGGTCACTTTGGAAGAACAGACATCGAGCTTCCATGGGAAAAGACAGATAAAGCGGACGAATTAAAAGTTTATAAGAATTTATAGAAATTTCATACGATTCCGTATCAAGATATGATATAATTATCCCGAAAAATCATTGATTTTTCGGGATTTTTGCTATTCGCCCGGCAAGGGGGGAGAATTAAGAAATCATAGGGGATTTATTTATGAAACTAAAATCAAAATTATTAATATCTTTTTTTATTACATTATTTGCTCCGATTTTTTTAGGAGCGGTAGTATCGGGCTTCTTTTTCCGAGTGCAGGTAGAGACAGTAGCAGAGAATATTATATTGAGGCAGGAAGCGAAAAATTTATTTTTTGACATTGTATTTTCTGTTATACTGATTTTGCTTTTGACAGCGGCGCTTCTGACCATGTGGCTATATCAAAGTCTGATTACACCAATCCGAAAATTGCAGAAGGCGGCAGACAATATCAAAGAAGGGAACTTGGATTTTAAGGTAGAGACCGATGGCTCAGAGGGAGACGAACTAAATGCCTTGTGTGTCAGCTTCGAGGATATGCGGCGAAGGCTAAAGGAAAATGCAGAGGAGAAGATTCACAATGAATCGGAAAACAAGACGCTGATTAGTAATATCGCCCATGACCTTAAGACGCCAATCACAGCGGTGAAGGGATATGCAGAAGGCATCATCGATGGCGTAGCCAACACACCGGAAAAGATAGATAAATATGTGAGAACCATTTATAGTAAGGCGAATGAAATGGACACGCTGATTAACGAGCTGACGCTTTATTCAAAGATTGACACCAACCGAATCCCATATAATTTTGCGAAGATTCATGTAGAAGAATATTTTGCGGATTGTATGGAAGAGATTGGGTTAGATTTGGAACACAAGGGAATTGGACTGGCATATTATAATTATGCGGACAGCGATGTCGTTATTATTGCAGACCCGGAGCAGCTGCGAAGAGTGGTCAATAATATCATAGGAAATTCAGCGAAATATATGAATAAGAAAAATGGTTTTATTAATGTTCGCATTAAGGATGTGGGAGATTTCATTCAGGTAGAAATCGAGGACAACGGTAGCGGAATTAATGCCAAAGACCTGCCGTATATTTTTAACCGATTCTATCGCGCAGATGCCTCACGCAACTCTTCGACTGGTGGAAGCGGTATCGGCTTATCCATTGTAAAGAAGATTGTGGAAGACCACGGCGGCAAGATTTGGGCGACCAGCAAGGAAGACACCGGAACTATTATGTATTTTGTAATCCGTAAATATCAGGAGGTAATCAATGAGTAGAATATTAATCGTAGAGGATGAAGTAGCAATTGCAGATTTGGAAAAGGATTATTTGGAGCTTAGCGGCTTCGAGGTAGAAGTGGAGAATGACGGCATGACAGGCTTGGCAAGAGCACTGGGAGATGATTTTGACTTGTTTATCTTGGACCTCATGCTTCCGGGTATCGACGGATTTGAAATCTGCAAGCAGATTCGTGAGAAAAAGAATACTCCAATACTTATGGTATCTGCGAAAAAGGATGACATCGACAAAATCCGCGGACTTGGACTTGGTGCAGATGATTATGTAACCAAACCATTTTCTCCAAGCGAATTGGTAGCCAGAGTAAAAGCGCATATGGCACGTTATGAACGCCTTGTTGGCAGCAGTATTGTAGAAAATGATGTTATTGAAATCCGCGGAATCAAGATTGATAAAACCGCCAGAAGAGTATGGATAAACGATGAGGAGAAGCAGTTTACCACAAAGGAATTTGATTTGCTTACCTTCCTGGCAGAAAATCCAAATCATGTTTATACCAAAGAGGAGCTTTTCCGCGAAATTTGGGATATGGAATCCATAGGCGATATTGCAACGGTGACCGTGCATATCAAGAAGATTCGCGAAAAGGTGGAGATGGATACGGCAAAGCCACAGTATATCGAGACGATTTGGGGAGTAGGGTATCGCTTTAAATTGTAGGTTGAGCCCCAAAAAAAAGTGTCTGTGGATGCGTATACGCGCACAGAATAAGGTTTGAAGGAACAAGTTATGCAACAACGAAGGAATTGGATTTAAGGAAGAATATTATGCAAAAAATGCTATGGACAACTTCTAATGGTGGAGTAAACTGGGAAGAGGATATATTCACTTTGGCTGGGATACAATAAAAGATAGAATTAAAGGAGACTAACATAATGGGATATATTCATTCCATACAAACATTTGGTACTGTAGACGGTCCGGGCGTAAGATTTGTAGTGTTTTTTCAGGGCTGTCCAATGCGCTGCCAGTATTGTCATAATCCGGATACCTGGGTGGCGACAGGCGGCGAGGAGATGTCGGCGGATGATATTATTGATAAGTTTGAGAGAAATCGTGCATTTTATAAGACAGGTGGAATAACAGCAACTGGTGGAGAGCCTATGATGCAGATGGATTTTCTCATTGAGCTTTTTACCAAGGCGAAGGAGAAGAATATTCATACCTGCCTGGATACCTCTGGAATCACGTTCGTGCAAAATAAAGAGAGTGCTGCTTTTGCCAAAATCGAGCAGCTTATGCAGGTGACGGATTTGGTGATGCTGGACATCAAGCATATGGAAGAAGAACCACACAAGAGTCTGACGGGACATTCCAACGAAAATATTCTGGCCTTTGCCAGATATCTGGATGAGATTCACAAGCCGGTCTGGGTGCGTCATGTGGTGGTTCCGGGAATTACTTTTATGGAGGACAAACTAACTAAGCTGGGAGAATTTCTAAAGACCTTGTCAAATGTGGAAAAATTAGAGGTGCTTCCATATCATACGCTAGGTGAAATGAAGTATGAGAATCTGGGAATGGAGTATCCGCTAAAGGGTGTTCCACAGCTGTCGAAGGAAGAAGCGGCAAAGGCGGAGATTATTATTCGAAGCGCGTGGGGGAAGTAAAGAAAAATTTGACAATCTGCCTCTTTCGTAATATTCTTGATAGAGAAACACCTAGGAGGTCCAAAATGCTAAACGTATTGATTGTAGTAGACATGCAGAATGATTTTATAGATGGGGCGCTTGGTACACCGGAAGCGGTTGCGATTGTTCCAAAGGTTATCGATAAGATTAAGAATTTTGATGGAACGGTTCTTTTTACCAGAGATACCCATACAAGCAGCTATAAATATACGCAAGAGGGACGAAATCTTCCTGTAGAGCACTGTATCAAGGGTACAAAGGGCTGGGAGATTCAGGAAGATATTGAGGCACTTCGTAAGACGGAAGCTATCAATAAGATTACCTTTGGCTCGTCGGTGTTGCCTGAGACGCTTTTGATGATGAATGCGATGGAGCATATTGATAGTATTACTTTTGTGGGATTGTGCACAGACATCTGTGTTATCTCCAATGTAATGATTACAAAGGCATTTTTGCCAGAGGTTCCAATTAGCGTGGATGCAGCCTGCTGTGCCGGTGTGACACCAGAGAGTCACAAGAATGCGCTTGAAGCTATGAAGTGCTGTCAGGTTAGAATTGAGAATGAATAAAAGAGAGAAGTTCTATGAACCATATTGGGCATAGAACTTTTTTCGTGAGAGTCGAAGTGTTCTTAAGGAAGATAAGTCAGGTGGAATATGAACGTATTCGATATTATGGAGATGGCTACAGGGCCGTTGCAACGTGCGTTCGGGAAAGGGAAAAACAGTTACTATGAACTTACAAATCATACATGAAGATAATGATATTATCCTCTGTCGTAAGCCGGCGGGTGTTGCGACACAGACGAAACGACTTGGGCAGCAGGATATGGAAAGTCTGCTTAAGAATTATAGAGCGAAAAATGGGGAAACACCTTATATCGGCGTGGTGCATCGCCTTGACCAGCCGGTAGAGGGAATTATGGTATTTGCCAAGAATCAGAGGGCGGCAGCGGAATTGTCGAGACAGATTCAGGGACATATGATTGGGAAATATTATTATGCAGTGTCAGCTTGTGCACCGGAGAAGCCGCAAGGAGTGCTGGAGGATTATTTGGCGACAGATAAGAAGACAAATGTGACGGTGGTGGTTAATCCTGATGCGGTATCTAAGGATATGACAAAGTTCGATATTGCTATGGAAACCAAGGATGAGATAAGGGCTTCTTTGCAAGGGGTGAATTCAAAAGATGTAAAGAAAGCGAAGCTGGAATATCGAGTTATTGAATCGAATGAGAAGGAAACGCTGTTCGATGTCAAGCTTTACACGGGGCGACAGCATCAGATTCGTGTGCAGATGGCGCATATGGGCTGTCCGCTTGTAGGGGATAGTAAGTATGGCAATTGCAAGTGGGCAGGTATGACAGAGGATGCAGCAGAGAATGTGGAAAAGAATATGGCGGGCGTTAGAAAAATGACACTTGCGTTATGCTCTTACCGCCTGCAATTTACACATCCTGCAACAGGAAAACCAATGGATTTTTCTATTGAGCCGCAAGGGGAAGCGTTTCATGGTTTTTTCCTTAGTTATCCAAAATGCTAAGCAATACCCAAAGAGAGAGGTGCTATCTGAAAGAACTTAAGAAAGTCAGAGATGGGCGAGTAAAACCTTGACAATCATGGAGAAATTGGGCTAAGATAGATTGATATACTAGCTTTTATAAAAGAGGAGATTTGTTATGGCAAACGACAAGAAATTAGTAGAAGCCATTACTTCTATGGAAGAAGACTTCGCACAATGGTATACAGACGTTGTTAAGAAAGCAGAACTTATGGATTATT
>CAYMYV010000138.1:0-6084 GCA_964394775.1 uncultured Lachnobacterium sp.
CAACACCACCAAGGGCTTCACTTAATTTCTTCTGGTTCATATCGTGCTGATACTGACCAACGCCGATAGATTTTGGATCGATTTTTACAAGCTCTGCCAGTGGGTCCTGTAAACGACGTGCCATAGATGTAGCACTACGCTGTCCCACATCGAATTTTGGGAATTCTTCTGTAGCAAGCTTACTTGCTGAATATACAGAAGCTCCTGCTTCGTTTACAATTACATACTGTACCTGAACCGGAATCTCTTTTAACAGTGACACGATTACCTGCTCAGATTCACGGGAAGCAGTTCCGTTTCCAAGTGAAATCAAGGTGATTTTGTATTTGGAAATCAGTTTCTTTAATACTGCCTTTGCTTCTTCTACCTTGTTTTGTGGTGCAGTTGGGTAAATAACAGTGGTATCTAATACTTTACCCGTTGGGTCTACGACTGCCAGCTTACAGCCTGTACGAAAAGCCGGGTCCCAGCCAAGAACAACCTGTCCTGCAATTGGTGGTGCCATAAGAAGCTGCTCAAGGTTTTTACCAAATACCTTGATAGCTCCGTCCTCTGCCTTTTCTGTTAAGTCATTGCGAATCTCACGTTCAATTGATGGAGCGATGAGACGGTCATAGGCATCTGCGATTGCATCCTTGATAGCATCTGCACATTCGCCCTCGTGCACGATTATTTTCTTTTCCAGATATGAAATCACATCCTCGGTTGGAGCTTCAATTTTAACAGTGAGGATTTTTTCATTTTCGCCACGGTTAATTGCAAGGGTTCTGTGACCTGCGACCTTTGTCAAAGCCTCATCATACTCATAATACATCTCGTATACGGACTCTGCTTCTTTATCCTTTGCCACAGATGTAAGACGTCCCTTTTTCATGGTAAGCTCACGAATCTTGGTTCTATAATCTGCATCATCAGAAATCATTTCTGCAATGATGTCTTTTGCACCGGCAATTGCGTCCTCTGCTGTCAGCACTTCTTTTTCTTCGTCAATGTACTGTGCTGCTTCTTCTGCAAGTGGAGTTCTAAGCATCTGAAGCATGATAATATTTGCCAATGGTTCTAAGCCCTTTTCCTTGGCAATAATTGCACGGGTACGACGTTTTGGTCTGTAAGGACGATACAAGTCATCTACTGCCACCTGCGTCTCAGCCGCTAGAATCTGAGCCTTTAATTCTTCGGTTAACTTGCCCTGCTCTTCAATACTGGCAAGAACGGTCTGTTTCTTATCCTCGAGGTTACGAAGGTAAGTCAAACGGTCAAACAGGTTACGAAGGATTTCGTCGCTTAGTGCTCCGGTTGCCTCCTTACGATAACGAGCGATAAAAGGAATTGTATTTCCCTCATCGATGAGCTTTACCGCTGCCTCTGCCTGTCCCTTTTTAATTTGTAATTCTTCTGCAAGTTTTGCAATAATATCCATAAAATACCTCTGTTTTTAAATTTTTCACTTCCTCTATTATATATGAAGTGGTATTATATTTTCAAGAAAACTATTTCTAAAGGAGCATAAAAATACGTGGATAACAATATGAATTACAATCCATACGATAACCAAAATCAAAATTTCAAACAAAATCCACAGGGAAACGTCCCACAAGGAAATGTGCCATACGGACGTATGACCTACAAGCCGGCAAATTCCTTCGAGAATGCATCTATGATTTTGGGATTTTCCAGCCTTGTTATGTGTAACTGTCTATATTTTTCCATTCCGGCCGGAGCCCTGGCAATTATATTTGCATTTCTCTCCCGTGGCAAGAGGATGGAGCTTGGCTCCAAAGCTACCGTTGGATTGGTACTTGGAATCATCGGAATTGTCATCACCGTTTTGTTTTACATCTTTGCATTTTATGTTGCGATTGAGGAATACGGAAGCTTTGAAGCGCTTCTTCGTGAATCCTGCGAGATGTCCGGATACGACTTTGATGAACTGTTTGGTGATATGTTCCAGTAAGTTTTGATACATTTTGAAGCTTGTATCACATAAGAGCAACTCCTGTAAAAAGGAGCACTCCATTTTTCCATAGGAAATTAAACGCCACAAGTCCTAATGCAATCCAGACATAAATCATGCGAAAATGCAATCCAATGCGAAGCTTCCCTTTGCTGATTCGTTCTATGGTCTGGGATATCATAAACCAGCCGCCCAGAACTGCCGCATATGGTACAAATGGATGAAAAAACAGTGACCTTAGAAAATCGCCTCGTGCAAAAGCAAAGACCGCTCTCGTTCCACCACAGCCCAGGCAATAAAAGCCTGTAAGCTTATGGAATATACATGGCGGTATATAGTTAATCAAATTGATGTTCAAAAAGGTTCTAAGTCCTACATATATAAGGATGGCTGCGATGCATGACCAACCAAGTGAATATAGCTGCTTATCTAAAGATGGTTCCGGGCGCATAAAGTTTCCTTTCAAAATGGATATAAACGTGATAATATAACTATATAATATACAACACATAAAGTCAAAATTGAGATAAAAAATCAGGAAAAGGAGGAAAATCATGAACGTTGGTGCAATTGGCGGATATTCTGCTTATATCCCATATACAAGTTCTGCAACTGCTGCCGCAGCTTCTTTCGTTCATCAGCCATCCGAAGCCGGAATGAATGGCGATTTATCCAAGGTCAATGGCGATTCATCAAAAATTGATGGTAGCTCATCAAAAAAAGTAGATAAAACTTCGCCAAGCTACGAATGTGAAACCTGTGCTGAGCGTAAATATCAGGATGGTTCAGACGAGATGGATGTTTCCTTCAAGTCCGCTTCTCGTATAGCACCGGAAGCCGCTGCTTCTGCTGTTCGAAACCATGAACAACAACACGTGTCTAACGCTTACCAAAAAGCCGGAGAAGAGAATGGCAAGGTTCTCTCTGCCTCTGTTTCCATCCATACATCCATTTGTCCGGAATGCGGACGCACCTATGTATCCGGTGGTACAACCAAAACCTCTATAAAATACACAAACGAGGATAATCCTTATCAAAAGGGACAAAAATCCTTAGATGGCTCCTGGCTTCGCGGAATGAATTTTGATATGACAACATAAGGAGTATTATGAAAAGAAAGGTCAAAGAATTAAAAAGAATTGCCCGTGGAAACCTGATGGGAAACTACGTGGTTCTTGTAAAAGCATATATTTTAGCAACCGGCATTGCTACATTGGTAGAATTTCCATTTTCCATGCTGCAAAACGCTGACACCTGGTCCACACAGAACATCATTTACTTTGTTGCACAGATATTAATTAATATTATTGCAATTATTCTGGTCTGCGGACAATACAAAATGCACTTATCTCTGGCTCGCACCGGAAAGCAGGAGCTTATGGATTTGTTTGAGCCTGTAAAGAATCAGCCGGACCGATATATCTTAGCAAACTTTATTTTATTTGGAATCACGCTGGTTAGCATGCTTCCAGCCTTTGCAGGATTTGCCATTGTATATTTCTATGAGACCATTCCATGGTTAATGACGGCACTGCTATTAGGTATAATTGGTATGGTATTATCCATGTATGTATCTCTTACATACAACCTGGTATTTTATGTAATGCTTGACAATCCTGATATGTCTCCTGTTGCCGCATTAAAGGCCACACGCCAATTAATAACAACACATAGAAAACGCTATCTCTATATGCAGCTTAGTTTTCTTGGACTGATTCTGTTAGCAGGAATTTCTTTTGGAATTGGGATGCTGTGGGTAGAACCATATATGACGCAGACTGTGACCTTGTTCTATCTGGATATCAAGGATGAGCTTGACGCCGTTCAAACCGCACGCAGAAATATGGATGCATCTCCCGAACCAACTGTGATTAATCATTATGTGTAAACGGAAGCAAAAACATTCTTAAAACAACAAAAATGTGTAGACAAAAACCGGTCAAATACTGCCCGTTTACGTCTACACATTTTTTTGCTAATCGCTCATTATTCCATTCTATATTACTAATTCGTCAACACTCTTCGAACCCCAGCAATACTGCGGCAGTTCCAAGCACGGTTTGAGGTAATACCTGTTTTTTCTGACTGTGCTTCTACAATCTTTCCATTGCCAATATAAATTGCCACATGCCCGATACCATTCTTCTTGTTATAGATGATAATATCACCCGGCAACAAATTCTCTTCCTTCGGTTCTATCTCGGTTCCAATATTCAGGAAGCTCATAGAATAACGCGGAGTATCAATGCCGAAATTCTTGTAAACCAGGTATACGAAGCCGGAACAGTCACAACCCTTTGTTAAGCTGTTTCCACCCCATACATATGGATTTCCCACATATTGCAGCGCAAATTTTACAAGCTCTGTACCTTTCACATTTTTCTTAAGGGCCTCTTCCTGTTTTTTTCTTTCTTCCTCTTCCTTACGCTTACGTTCTTCCTCCGCCTTACGGATTTCTTCCTTGATAATCTCCTCCTGCTTTGCAATTTCTGCCTTCAACTCAGTAGCCTTATTCTGTGCAGCCTTAAGCAATGCAGCGTACTCTTCTTTATCATCATTCAGCTGTGCTAACGTATTTTCAATCTCTACCTGCTGCGCAAGGTACATTTCCTCTTTTGCAAGAAGACCGTCCATCTGCTCCACTAACAAATCCTGTTTTGCAATGATGGTATCTACCGTAGCCTGATATTCCTCTGTCAATTCCCTGTCGCTCTTATGAATCTGGGATATGTACTCCACGCGATTCAACAAATCTGCCAAGCCATCCGCTTCTAAGAGCGCTTCCCAAATGGAATCCTCCGCACTATTTTCATACATATACTGAATACGAAGAACCATAGCCTCATACTGTATATCTGCCTGCTCAGTTGCAGCTGCAAGCTCTTCCTTAGTTACTTCAATCGCTTCATTTGTTGCATCAATTTCAGCCTCTAATTCTTCCTGCTGCGCCAGCAGATTATTCAGCTTCTTTTTGGTCGCCTTAATATCATTGGCAATATCCTGCTGACTATCCTTAATATTATCGATTTCGGAATTCACATCATCCAACTGACTTGCTGCCTCATCTCGCTTCTCAGTTGCAGAGGTAGCAAATATTTTTTCCGGCAAATGTGGTGTCCCTATACAAGCACACACTACCAAAATCAATGCAATCCATCTCTTATTACTCATTAATTTCTCTCCTCTTATAAAACCTTGGTTGTCCACTGCGAGCAGTCCCAAACCTTGTTTACAATGTCACTATAAAATTCAGGTTCATGACAAATAAGAAGTATACTTCCTTTATACTCAATTAACGCTCTTTTTAATTCTTCCTTTGCGTCTACATCCAAATGGTTGGTTGGCTCGTCCAAAAGAAGAATATTGGTATCCTTATTGATAAGCTTACACAGACGAACCTTCGCCTGCTCGCCACCGCTTAAGACGCGCACCTGACTTTCGATATGCTTGGTGGTAAGACCACATTTTGCCAGAGCAGAACGCACCTCATACTGGCTATAGGATGGAAATTCATCCCAAATCTCCTGAATACAGGTATTTGTGTTTTCCTCCTTAATCTCCTGCTCGAAATATCCAATCTCCAGATTGTCTCCCAAGCCCACTCCACCGCTAATGGACGGAATGAGGCCCAAAATACTACGAAGCAATGTCGTTTTACCAATACCATTTGCACCTACAAGCGCAATCTTATCTCCACGTTCCATGGAAATGTTCAGTGGCTTTGATAATGGTTCATCATAACCGATTACTAAATCTTTTGTTTCGAACAATACCTTTCCGGAAGTACGTCCTACCTTGAAATTGAATTCCGGCTTTGGTCTTTCCGCAGCCAATTCAATGACATCCATCTTGTCTAATTTTTTCTGGCGGGACATCGCCATGTTACGGGTTGCAACACGGGCTTTGTTACGAGCAACGAAGTCCTTTAACTCGCTAATCTCCTGCTGCTGTTTGCGATATGCAGCCTCTAACTGAGATTTCTTCACCTCGTATACTTCCTGGAACTTGTTATAGTCCCCAACATATCTATCCAAATGCTGATTTTCCATATGATAAATGATATTAATTACTTCATTTAAGAATGGAATATCGTGAGAAATGAGGATGAAGGCATTCTCATATTCCTGCAG
>CAYMYV010000139.1:0-6073 GCA_964394775.1 uncultured Lachnobacterium sp.
GCAATATTGCATGTGTATTTGACAAGCTATAGAAAAAAAAGAAAGGGATGCCGGTTTTGCGACATCCCTTTGTTGACTAAAATTTTACCTACTATGATGTGAACCCTTCATTTCATACATCTGATTATCTGCCATATTATACAGGTCCTCAATTCCTTTGAAATCAGAAATGACTCCCAGTGCACCGCCGACACTGACAGAGAGAGTATATTCATACTTCTTAGTTTGATTGATAGCATCCAATTTTGCAAATAGCTTCTCTGTGTTTTCCTGTATTTTCTCATCGGAGTAATCGTCACAGCCAAGAAGGATAAATTCATCTCCGCCAATACGTGCACATATTTCCATGTCTGAAGTAATGGAGCGAAGCGCAGTTGCAGCCTCGCAAATCGCCTGGTCGCCAGCCTGGTGTCCAAAGTGATCGTTGATGTATTTTAGATTATCCAAATCTACCATCATTACAAGGAAGCGATAATTATCATTATGTATACGCTTCATAAGCATATCAATATTTTGTTTGATGCCTGTACGTGTGTAAGCACCCGTCAGAATATCTACCAGTGCAAGGGTGGATACTCGGGATTGTAGGCGGAAGTATTCCAGCGCACTACAGATATGTCTTATCCAATTCTTATAATTAATGTCAAAAGAACGATTGGAGTTACCATAGGATAAAACGGAGTATCCAAAGCACTTGCGATTCATATGGATTGGAATGAAATAATAGGTCACAGGCGCTGGTCGTTCTTCGTTTAAGGTTGGCAGCATACAGCTCGTATCGAATACATCCTGTAGTATGCGAGCTCCGTCAGACAGTGATTTGATATAGTGAACCATCTTATCAGGATAACCGCTGATGGAATCATCGTTGGCATCACCCATGGCATCAAAATTCAGCCAATTATGGCAGAGACATAAGTGAAATTCCTTCCAATCCTGAATTAAGTACAGGAAATAGGTAATTCGCTGCAGTAAGAAATCAAAGTTATCCGCTTCTGCAAGGGATTCCATCATGCTGCTGTCAAGAAATTCCTCGTATTTTAGGCTGACCTCGTTGCGATAGTAGATTCTCTTTGTATAACGTGCGTCCTCACAGCAGCCGCAGCTTCCACCAATTTCCAGTCTTCCTCGGGAAGCAACCCAGGAGGTTGGGGTAATGCCGCGAATCTTAGAATCTAAGGTGATAACAGCATTCGAACCGGCGGCACTAACCGGTGGCGAATAAGAGGTAATTGGTGGGGTGCATTTTAGGCACTCGTCGATTGCATCATATCCTGTGATAATGATGTCGTCTGGAATTTTCCAGCCGGCAGCCTGAAAGGTTTTTTGGGCACTGATTGCCATGTGGTCGCCACAGAATGCAATCGCATCCGGACGAGGACGTTTTCCTTCTATAATATCCCGGGCAATCTGTTCGCCGCTTTCAATCCAGAAATTTCCCTCAAAGCTAACAAAATCCGGATGCACTTCCATATTATGTCTGTGTAAAGAATTCTTATATCCTTCATACCTGGTTTGTGTAGTAGATACCTCATAAGGACCGCTGTAAAAAAGGATATTACGACAGCCGTGCTCATCAATTAAGTGGTCGATGATTTCCTCAAAGGCTAGTGCGTCGTTCGTGGTAACGTTGTCGTATCCCAAATTATTGGTATAATCAATAAACACCACCGGACATGCACACTCGTTTTGCAGGCGCGGAAACAGATTTTCTTTTAATCCACGAATCTGCAAGGTATCACCGGCAACGAGAACGCCGTCTAGTTCATCAAAATTAATAAGGTTAAAAATATTACTTTCCCCAAATTCAAAATTCTCAAAAAAGCTTACTTTAATAAAGGTGCTAAAAACAAGAACATCATATCCAAGACTATGCGCCTGGCTGTTAATTCCTTTTAAAAGCTCGGACTGATAGGTAGCTGCTGCTTCGCAAATGATTACGCCTATTCTTTTAAACATAATTCCTCCTCTAATGTATTAAAATAAGTATAATTATAGTCTAACATAATTAGAGAAAAATAGATAGAGTATGTAGAAATAAAGTTAATGCCAGCTTCATTATATGCACATTGACATATACCCCCATGGGGTATACAATATCAATACAAGTCTCCGCAGACAATATGTAGAGCTTCACTGCGGAGAAGGGAATTTGAAAGGAATGACATAGAGATGGATAATGCTACAGAGTATATAGAAAATGAAATTGCAAAGACGCCTTGCCCGCATTGTGCAAAGCACAAGGAACGTTCTGAGAAAGAGTATAAGGATTTGATTCATCGTCTGTCTCGTATTGAAGGACAGATTCGCGGAATTAAGGGAATGGTAGAAAATGACTGCTACTGCACGGATATACTGGTGCAGGTATCCGCGGTGACCTCAGCACTAAATAGCTTCAACAAGGTACTTCTGGCAAATCACATCAAGACCTGTGTGGCACAGGATATCCGTGCTGGCAAAGAAGAAACAGTGGATGAGTTAGTGACTACGTTACAGAAGCTGATGCGATAAGTGCGCAAGCAGGTTTGTGCAAGCGAGTTTGGTACAGTACACCAAGCATCAGGCAGTATAAAAAAGGAGTAAACATATATGAGACAATATAATATAACCGGAATGAGCTGTGCGGCGTGCAGTGCCCGTGTGGAAAAAGCGGTAAGCAAGGTTCCGGGAGTAACCTCTTGTTCTGTGAGTCTTCTGACAAACTCCATGGGAGTGGAGGGTGATGTGTCAGAAAGTGAGATTATAAAAGCCGTAGAGGATGCGGGATATGGAGCATCGCTAAAGGGCAAGGGACAAGCCGGAGTTGTACAGGGAGATGGTGTTACGCAGGGAAATGTAGTGAATCACCCGGATTATTCGCAGGCGCGTCAAGCACTTGAGGAGCATGAGACCCCGGCACTGAAAAAAAGATTATTTACATCGCTTGGATTTTTGTTAATTCTTATGTATTTTTCCATGAGCTCCATGGGAGATCATGGTTATATGATGTGGGGCTGGCCGGTGCCGGAGTTTTTTGCCAGCAATATGATGGCGCAGGGATTGCTGCAGATGATTCTGTGTGCAATCATTATGGTGATTAACCAGCGGTTTTTTGTGAGCGGATTTAAGAGCTTGCTTCATGGTGCGCCGAACATGGATACTCTGGTGGCGATTGGGTCCGGTGCATCCTTTGTATATAGCACCTACGCACTTTTTGCCATGTCTGATGCGGTGACAAAGGGAGACATGGTAACGGCACACGAGTATATGAACGAATTTTATTTTGAGTCCGCTGCTATGATTTTGACGCTGATTACAGTTGGAAAAATGCTAGAAGCGCGTTCCAAGGGAAAAACCACAGATGCACTCAAAAGTCTGATGGAGCTGGCACCTCAAACGGCAACCATAGTACGCGATGAAGAAGAGGTCGTTGTAGGAATCGAAGAGGTGCAGGTTGGAGATGTTTTTGTGGTGCGTCCGGGAGAAAATATTCCCGTAGACGGAGTCGTTATTGAGGGAAGTGGCGCGGTCAATGAGGCGGCATTAACCGGCGAAAGTCTTCCGGTAGATAAAGAGCCGGGGCAAAAGGTCAGTGCAGCAACCATGAATCTGTCAGGCTTTTTACGTTGTCGCGCAACAAGAGTGGGAGAGGATACCACGCTTAGTCAGATTATTCAGATGGTGTCGGATGCAGCTGCAACGAAGGCGCCAATCGCCAAAGTGGCAGATAAAGTATCCGGTGTTTTTGTTCCGGTAGTGATTATCATTGCAGTAATCACATTTGTCATATGGATGCTTGCCGGTGAGACCTTTGGGTTTGCCATTGCAAGAGCAATCTCCGTGTTGGTAATCAGCTGCCCATGTGCGCTAGGTCTTGCGACACCGGTTGCCATCATGGTCGGCAGTGGCGTGGGCGCAAAAAATGGTGTGCTTTTTAAAACAGCAGTTTCTTTGGAGGAAGCAGGAAAAACACAGATTATTGCGTTGGACAAGACTGGAACTATCACCAGTGGAAAGCCACAGGTGACAGGTCTGTATCCGATGAATGGATTAGAGGAAAAGGAATTGTTATCCTATGCATATGCCCTTGAATGTAAAAGTGAGCATCCGCTGGCACACGCAATTGTTGAAAAAGCAAAAGAAGAAAAAGTATTTTCCAAAAAGATAACAGACTTTAAAATCCTGCCGGGAAATGGATTGGAGGCTAAGCTTGGCGAGGAAACACTTTTTGGCGGGAATATGAAGTTCGTAGAGGCGAGCTTAAGAGCTCATATATCAAAAACAGTGGTCTCTTCAAAAACAGGAGACGCTTCAGAAGCAGCAGACGACATTAGCTGTTGTGTTTCACATGATGCCACGGAAAACTGGGAGCAGGCAATTGCCCTTGCGAAACAGTTGGCAAAGGAAGGCAAGACACCGCTGTTTTTTGGAAAAGGCAATATGCTGCTGGGAATCATCGCGGTGGCGGACACCATCAAGGAAGATAGCCCGGAGGCCATCCGCCAGCTTCGGAACATGGGTATCCATGTGGTAATGCTTACCGGTGATAACGAAACCACCGCCCATGCCATCGGCGCGCAGGCGGGTGTGGATGAGGTTATCGCAGGCGTGCTTCCGGAGGGCAAAGAGCAGGTTATCCGCCAATTAAAGGAAAAAGGCAAGGTTGCCATGGTTGGTGATGGTATCAATGATGCCCCTGCACTTACCATAGCAGATATCGGAATTGCAATTGGAGCAGGAACAGACGTGGCAATTGATGCGGCAGATATTGTACTCATGAAGAGCCAGCTTACGGATGTGGCGGCTGCGATTCGTTTGTCACGTGCAACACTACGGAATATTCACCAGAACCTGTTCTGGGCATTTATCTATAATGCCATTGGTATTCCACTTGCAGCAGGCTTGTGGTATCCTCTTTGGGGATGGAAGCTAAATCCAATGTTTGGTGCGGCGGCAATGAGCTTATCAAGCTTTAGCGTGGTAACGAATGCGCTTCGTTTGAACTTGTTGCAGGTATATAGGGCTGACAAGGATAAGCGTATCAAAAATGTAATAAAACAGGATTTGCAGGATAAATCCTGTGAAGATAATAAAATAAGCGGATGCGAAAGCGTATCCGGAAAAGAGGGTAAACTCATGGAAAAAACAATGCATATTGAAGGTATGATGTGTCCACATTGCAGTGGAAGAGTTCAGGCAGCGTTAGAAGCAATAGAGAATATTGCAAGCGCAGCAGTAAGCCACGAAACAGGAACAGCGGTAGTAACACTTGCCGGAGAAGTGACGGATGAGGCATTGAAGGCAGCGGTAGAAGGTGCAGGATACAAGGTAACAGGAATCGAATAAAATTAAAGTATATTGTTATATCCTGGTAAACGATAAAAGAGTGAGAACATGAAAGGAGACATTCATATGAATTTGAAGAAATTTAAGATTGCTTTTATTGGTGCCGGTTCCATCGGTTTCACGCGCGGTCTGTTGGCTGATTTGCTCGCGGTACCGGAATTCCGGGAAATCGAGGTCGCTTTTATGGATATTAATCCCCGTAATCTGGACATGGTCTATCAGCTTTGCCAAAGGGATATTGAAGCCAATGGCTTGAACATAAAAATCCATACCACCCTTAACCGCCGCGAGGCACTGAAGGACGCCAAATATGTCATCGACTGTGCCCGCATCGGCCTGTTGGACGCCTTTGAGCTGGATGTGAACATTCCTCTGAAGTATGGTGTGGACCAGTGCGTGGGTGACACTCTGTGTGCCGGTGGTATTATGTATGCCCAGCGTGACATTGCTATGTTGGAGGGGATGTGCAAGGATATCCGCGAGGTGGCGGCTCCCGGCTGTATGCTGCTGAATTACACAAATCCAAACGCAATGGTCACCTGGTACTGCAACAAGTACGGAGGCGTTCCTACGGTGGGGCTGTGCCACGGTGTGCAGGGCGGTCATGCGCTGATTGCTTCGGTTCTTGGCTACAAGCAGGAAGAAATCGATATCGTCTGTGCGGGTATCAACCACATGACCTGGTATCTTTCTGTTAAGCATGATGGTGAGGAACTGAATGGTAAGCTGTTGGAGGCCCTGCAGGCAC
>CAYMYV010000140.1:0-6007 GCA_964394775.1 uncultured Lachnobacterium sp.
TATATGTTCTCATAATGTGTCGGCAAATGAACTGTATTTGTGCAATTTGCCAATTTAAGTTTTAGAAAGCACCTTTTGACACCCGAATCCTATAAGGTAAAAAGATAGACCGCACAAGCTGTGCGGTCTTTTTTATCTTGCTAAGCCCAATAAGGCATATGCTACTGTACAATCTTACGAATTCCAGATGTTTCTTCTGTGTCACCTGTGCTTCGAATGACATCACGAAGCTTGTTCAAATCTTCGTTGAATTTCTGTAATGAACCATAAGCAAGATTGAAATGTCTTAAAGCCTCTTCGCGGTCACCATTCTGGGTGCTATACCAGGAGTCACATGCATGCTGATGAATTGCATCATGATGTGTGATAATCTGGCGATAAACAGCACTTCCGGTAATCTGTGGATTGGTCTGGCTATATAACCATTTACCAAACTTACAGCCCTTAGGATTGTTGAGCTGTTCAATCTTAAGCTGCTCAAAGCCTGCGAGGTGGTTATATACACGCCATGTGAAGATGAGGTGGTCCATTTCAAATACGGTAATCCAGTCTAAGGTAGTAATCTTAGAGTTGTATCTTGCCATATCACCACGTGTAGAGTCAATTTCACGGCTAATCTTATATAAATGTCTACCGGTGTTCAGGCATTCCTCAGATAAGGTGTCATAATTATCTGCAATGTAATCAATAGAAGCAACAAAGTTCTGGGTTAAAGCAGACTGTGTATTTACTTCATCAAAGATGTTGTTAATTGCAGAGTTCATATTGTTGATGTGGTCGTTCATACGATTCATAACATCAACGGACTGATGTACGCTGTTATTACCAAGTGCCAGCTGTTTGGTTGTTGCATCAATAGAAACTACCAAAGAATTGATACCGCTCTTGATTTCATTTACCTGCTGGATAACATCTGCTGTAGATGAAGCAGTGTTTGCAGACAAATCACGTACCTGGTTGGCAACAACT
This sequence comes from uncultured Lachnobacterium sp., assembly GCA_964394775.1. Classification (GTDB taxonomy): domain Bacteria; phylum Bacillota; class Clostridia; order Lachnospirales; family Lachnospiraceae; genus Roseburia. Next base: position 970 of record CAYMYV010000140.1, read on the forward strand.
GCAAAGCCTTTTCCTGCCTCGCCGGCTCTTGCTGCTTCAATAGAAGCATTTAATGCAAGTAAGCTACTCTTCTGTGCAACCTTTTGAACAACATCGATAATTTCATTAATCTTCTCAGTTTTTTCCTTGAACTCAATAATCTGCTCATTAATTGATTGAATCTGTTTTGTGGATTCGTCCACAATACGGATGGTTTCCTCCATGGAAGAAACGCTTTCGGCAGAAGCAGCTAATGCATCGTGCGAGGTCTCCTGAATGGTCTGAACAGAAGACACGATATTCTCAATAGATTCGCCCAATTCCTGACTGGAATCACGCATATCGCCAATTGCAATAGTCTGAGAATTAATCTGTTCAATCATTTCTTTTACGCAGGAACTGTCACCAATCTTCTCCATGGAATGATTCAAACGCATAACAAATCCATTATTGGATATAAAGAATGAATGTAAAACACGATTGTATTTTTCTGCGAATTCCGGATTATGGAAAAGTGACACATCTACAGGAGAGAAATTTCCTTCGATGGCTCTATCCATAAACTCCATCAATAATGACTGGTCTTCCACAGCAGGATTAATTTTATTTTTTCTCAAGTTCATTACGTTCCCCCTAATTGTAGTCCGTTGACCTAGTTCTTATTTCCTATGATAACATACTTGGAAAAAATAGTAAATGAAAAAAGGCACATTTTTGTGCCTTTTTGGTAATAATTACAAATAATATTATGCATTTTTTTTGGCAAATGCTGCACGTTTTCTAAGAGTTGGGTCAAGAATACGTTTTCTGATACGAAGACTTTCCGGAGTCACCTCCAAAAGCTCATCTGCATCGATGAAATCCAATGCCTGCTCCAGGCTTAAAATACGTGGTGGAACGAGAGTAAGTGCTTCGTCCGCAGAAGAGGAACGGGTATTGGTAAGATGTTTTTTCTTACATACGTTCAGTTCAATGTCTTCAGCCTTGGCGCATTGTCCGATGACCATTCCGCCGTATACCTTTTCGCCGGGTCCGATGAAGAGGGTTCCACGGTCCTGTGCAGAGAAAAGGCCGTAGGTTACGGATTCCCCCGCTTCGAAGGCAATGAGAGAGCCTGATGCACGGTAAGCAATTTCTCCACGGAAATAATCGTAGCCATCAAAAATGGTATTTAAGATGCCGTTTCCTTTTGTGTCAGTCATGAAATCGCCACGATATCCAATGAGGCCACGGGATGGAATACGAAACTCGAGTCTTGTGTAGCCGCCGGCGATAGAACCCATATTTAAGAGCTCGCCTTTACGCTGCTGGAGCTTGGATATGACAGCACCGGTGTATTCGTCCGGCACATCTACATATGCGATTTCCATTGGCTCCATTTTCTTGCCGTGCTCATCTTCCTTATATAATACCTCTGCTTTACTTACCGCAAACTCATATCCTTCACGACGCATATTTTCGATAAGAACCGACAGATGTAATTCCCCGCGTCCGGATACCTTGAGACTGTCGGGAGAATCGGTTTCTTCTACACGAAGGGATACGTCCGTATTCAGCTCACGGAAGAGTCGGTCACGGATGTGACGAGAGGTGACAAATTTTCCTTCCTGACCGGCCAGCGGACTGTCATTTACGATAAAGTTCATGGCGATGGTTGGCTCAGAAATCTTCTGGAAAGGAATTGCTTCCGGTGCTTCCGGAGCACAGATGGTATCACCGATACGGATGTCTGCTATGCCGGAAATGGCGACAATGGAGCCGACAGAGGCTTCGGAAACATCTACTTTATTTAATCCATCGAATTCGTAGAGCTTGCTGATACGAACCTTGGTCTTTTTGTCCGGGTCATGATGGTTTACCACAACGGCATCCTGATTGATTTTTAAGCACCCATTATCTACTTTTCCAATACCAATACGGCCGACATATTCGTTGTAGTCAATGGTACTGATGAGAACCTGCGTATTTGCCTCAGGGTCACCGGATGGTCCCGGGATGTAATCAATGATGGTTTCAAATAGAGGAGTCATGTCCTTTCTTTCATCATCCAGATTTAGTATGGCATAGCCGTTTCTTGCAGAGGCAAAAACGAATGGGCAATCCAGCTGCTCGTCGGAGGCATCCAAATCCATGAAGAGCTCTAATACCTCATCAATGACTTCATCAGGTCTGGCCTCCGGACGGTCAATTTTGTTGACACAAACGATAACAGGCAGGTCGAGAGCCAATGCCTTCATAAGAACGAATTTGGTCTGTGGCATGGTGCCTTCAAATGCATCTACCACAAGAATTACACCATTTACCATCTTAAGAACGCGCTCTACCTCGCCACCGAAGTCCGCATGACCAGGGGTGTCGATGATATTGATTTTTACATTCTTATATTGTACAGCAGTATTTTTCGACAAAATGGTAATGCCACGCTCGCGCTCGATATCGTTGGAGTCCATGACACGTTCCTGCACCTCTTGATTTTCACGGAATACGCCGCTTTGCTTTAAGAGCTCATCAACGAGGGTTGTTTTGCCGTGGTCAACGTGAGCGATAATTGCTATGTTTCTAATATCTTCTCTAGTTGTTTTCATAGAAGCCTTCTTTCTATATATTAATGTGGATAGGTTTTTTCTAAATGACCAAAATAGTATATTAGCACAGTTTTTGGATTGTGCAAGTTTTTTTGAGTTTTAGTCAGAATTTTAGGAGCTGACTAAGAAAATTGCAGAAGTTTTTTTGTTGTCGACACATTTTTCCCAAAAATGCCTTGTACATGGTGATACATATATAGCGAACAATATTTCCACAAAAGGAAAGGAGAAAAAATTCATGACAGATAAAATGTTCGAAAACAACCAGGTATCATTAACAGGAGAAATCGTATCCGATTTCACATTCAGCCATGAGGTGTATGGAGAGGGCTTTTATACGGTAGAGATATCCGTAAATAGGCTTTCCAATTTTGTAGATTATATTCCGGTAATGGTATCAGAGAGATTAGTTGACGTGACCGCAGATTGCAGAGGAGCTTATGTCTACATAAATGGACAGTTCCGCTCATTCAATCGCCATGAGGAGCAAAAAAACAGATTGGTGTTGACGGTTTTTGCACGTGAAATTGAGTTCCTGGAGGATGCAGATGAGGAGAGTGCTTCTAACCAAATTTTCCTAGACGGCTATATCTGCAAGGAGGCAGTATATCGTAAAACACCTTTGGGCAGGGAAATTGCAGATTTATTAGTAGCAGTCAATCGTTCCTATGGCAAATCCGATTACATCCCATGTATCTGCTGGGGACGTAATGCAAGATTTGCATCAACCTTTGAGGTTGGAGCGCATGTACAGATTTGGGGACGTATCCAAAGTCGCGAGTACGTGAAAAAAATAAGCGATACAGAAGTAGAGCAGCGAATTGCCTACGAAGTATCGGTTAGCAAAATTGAGATGTAAAATAAAAATCTATTTCGTTGACAGAAATGAATCTTGGTGTTATTATAAGGCAAATATATGAGTTTAGATAGAGGTCGCGCAATTTATGAGTAGCATGTGGGATGCAGCAGAGCAGACGAGCATATGCGAAAGGGGAGAGCGCCGAAGGACATGATTTCTGCAGATTATGATCCTGGGCATAAGGTGAAGAACCTTGTGACTGTCATCGCAAGATGTTGAGCTATCAGAATTAGTTTTATGTTAGATTTTGACCGGCTCTATTCTAAGTAGCAGCCGGTTTTTTCGTTATGGGAATTTGCGTCAGAATGACGCTTTTTATACGAAATTTTGCGTTCCGTAAACTCATGAATATTTCACATTATAACAATCACGTTTAGGAGGAAATGAGCATGGCAATTTTTAAAGGTGCAGGTGTTGCAATCGTTACACCAATGAAGAACAACGAGGATGTTGATTTTGACAAATTAGAAGAGATTATAAACTGGCAGATTGATGAGGGCTCTGACGCTATCATCATCGCGGGTACGACAGGCGAGGCTTCTACACTTACAATGGAGGAGCACAGAGCGGTAATTAAGGCAGCAGTTGATTTTACAAAACACCGCGTTCCTGTAATTGCAGGTACAGGCTCTAACAGCACAAGAACAGCAATTCAGCATACACAGGAGGCACAAGAGGATGGCGTAGATGGATTGCTGGTAGTAACTCCATATTATAATAAGGCAACACAGGCAGGACTTATCAAACACTATGGTATGATTGCGGAAAGTACCAAGCTTCCAATTATTATGTACAATGTTCCGGGTAGAACAGGCTGCAATATGCTCCCGGATACGGTTGCTACTCTATATAATAAGTATGAAAATATCGTTGGATTAAAAGAAGCAACCGGCAACATGGCACAGGCTTCTACAACCATGTATTTGACAGACGGCAAATTGGATTTGTACTCTGGAGAAGATGCATTGGTGCTTCCAATGTTATCCATTGGTGGAGCGGGCGTTATCTCTGTATGGAGCAACGTTGCACCGAAGCAGGTGCATGATTTGTGTGACAGCTTTTTCAAGGGCGACATCGAGACTGCCCGCAAATTACAGAGAGAGGCACTTCCGTTAATCGACGCCTTATTCTCAGAGGTAAACCCAATTCCTGTAAAAGCTGCGATGAATGCAATGGGACTTGAGGTTGGGCCACTTCGTGCTCCACTTACTGAGATGACGGACGCAAATAAGGCGAAGATGCTTCAGGTTATGAAGGATTATGGAATCAAGCTGGCGTAGAACGAATCGAATGTAAAAATGATGGGAGATGCATATGTGTGCATCACAAATCAAAGCTGTAATGAAATTAGGCGATTGTGAAGATATTTCGCAGTCGCCTATCCTGTAATCAGAGACAAGACAGACACATAGGCAGGATGAAGTCAGAGGTAGAACTAGGATAAGTCAGAGGTAGAATTAAGACAAGTCGGCGGTAGAACTAAGACAAGTCGAAGATAGAATTAGGATAAGTCAGAGGTAGAATTAAGGCAAGTCAGAGGTAGAATTAAGACAAGTCGGCGGTAGAACTAGGACAAGATAAAAGTACAATTAGGACAAGATAGATGAGGTGTAAG
>CAYMYV010000141.1:0-5833 GCA_964394775.1 uncultured Lachnobacterium sp.
ACGCATGGAACAGTATGCCGCCTCATCGCCCATCTATTCTGTCAACATTCCTCGGTAAGATTACACGACGAATCTCTATTGATAGGTGGAGAAGGCGCAACGCAGAAAAGCGGGGCGGTGGACAGATTGCGGTGGTACTTGACGAGTTGGAGGAATGTGTTGCTGATTGGAAGAGCGTAGAACAAGACGTGGAAGCGAAGATGCTTGCGGATGTTATCAACTCTTTTGTAATGGCATTACCCGACACAGAACAACGGGTATTTCTCTGCCGTTATTGGTATATGGATTCGATAGAGTCAATTGCCAAAGAGTTTGGATTTTCTCAAAGCAAGGTAAAATCCATGCTTTACAGAACCCGTGAAAAGCTACGTACCCGATTGATTAAGGAGGGCTTGCAATGAAATCAATTGATATTTTGGATGCCATTGGAAAGGTCGATGACGAATGTGTAAAAAAAGCAAAAGAAATCAAACAGTCTCATAATAAGAAATGGATGACAGTTGGTTCACTTGCGGCTTGTATGGTGCTATTTTTTATGGTACCATTTATCTATAATGCATTCCAAGGGACGCATATGGCAGGACACGATGGAGCAGGTGGTCAGGAGGACTTGGCGGTCGAATCCGATTATGTTTGGGTCTACTATGTTGACAGTGATGAAATCAAACGTACAAGTCAGTATTTACCTCTTTCTGCTGAACAGATTTTTTATGCTTGGCGTGAGCAGAATGGCATAGGTGATGAAGTCGAGTTCCATAAGGTGAAAATCGACAGCGACAGCAAGACAACGGAATCGGTATTTGACGGAGAAGGAGTTGTTAAGCACGAAATTGGTGATTACTTCATATATAACATTACCATTTCAAAAAGAATCGAAGAATATTACCATCTTGTTGATTCGGAATTGTTGCTTGAATCGCTGAAGCAGACCATGATAGGATATTCTGCTATTGAATATGATGAGTACAATCTGATATTAGAGTAAGAAAATAGTGAAACGGAGGTGCCGTAATGAAAAGCAAAAGGTTTGTAAGAATGATTCTCACATTGATGTGCGTTGTAATGGTGATGATGAGCTTTCCTATTACCGCCGGTGCGGATACAGGTCCGAAACCTTCTGTTCGTATCACGTTTGAAAATCTCGGTGATGAATTGTGCTACGGCACTTTGCTTTCAAGCAAGGCGAGCACAGGTCCTTTATCCGCATGGAATGGCAATGAAGAAGATGCCTGTCATAATGAAAATCCAAATGGACAGTATGACTGGCAGGACTTTGGATATGACGTGTGGAAAGCTTTTGTAGATTACGATGAAAAGGATGATTTTTACTTTCTGCAGGAGGCTTGGCAAATCAACGAAACAAAAGAGCTTGCATGGACATATTATCCGCCTAATGAATTTAAAATATTGCTGTATTTCCCTGAAACCGGAGAATACGCAGTCAGTGGTGTGTACGAAAGATACGCCTTTGACAGTTACTTTACTGTCAATATGGATGGTGCAACGCTATCGGTTGATTACAATGAGGAACTGAGTTTAGATGCCCGGTTAGACGTTTATAGATCTTATAACTATGGAGCAGAGATTGGCTCTCTTATAGCTCGCATTATTATTACGATTTTGATTGAAATGGTAATAGCTCTGTTGTTTGGTTACAGGGAGAAAAAGCAGCTTTTGATTCTGGCTGGAGTAAACAGTGGAACGCAGATTGTTCTCAATGTCTTACTGAATATCATCAACTACAATTCTGGAGAGAAAGCGTTTGTGATGTTCTATGTCCTATTCGAGTTGATAGTATTTGCGATTGAGGCAGTCCTGTTTTACCATCTGCTCAACAAAATCAGCATTAAGCAGAAACCGAAAATGCTCGCCGTTGTGTATGCACTGGTTGCCAATGCGGTATCCTTCGGAGCAGGTTGTCTGATTGCCGAGTGGCTACCGGGAATCTTCTGATTGGAGATGCTTCAGTAATTTTGTAGTCCATTTTTAAATAAGAACCAAAGCTTTGATACCATTGGTATTGCAGCTTTGGTTCTTTTTTTCTCTAAATACTCATGACAAAAAAGAGTAGTTCCACTTAAAACAGTATATAAAAAGATACTTCTATTTATTAGGAAAGCGTGTTACAATTTAATCGGTGCTTAATTATTGTTTTGTCAATAATAGAGTGGGGAGAAGGAATCTATATGAGATATGTGAAAAAAGAGCATCTGGAGAAGGGCATGGTGCTGGTTTATACTCTATACGATAATAACGAGAAAATCTTGTTAAAGTCAAATAAGAAGCTAACACCGCTGTATATTAATCGAATTCAACAAATGGACATTACGGGATTGTATGTCTTTGAAGATGATGAGATTGAATGTCATGAACCAATGATTTCGGAGAAGACGCGTATCAATGCAATTAAGAGCTTAAAGCAGTTAAATATAGATGATTGTATTTACATTGCGAACAATATTGTCGAGGAAATTCGTGAGAGTGAATCGATGGTGATGGAAACGCTTAATTTGTCGTCTTATGATAACTATACTTATAATCATAGTGTAAATGTTGATATGTTGTCTGTTATTCTAGGGGTAGCACTAGGTCTTCGTGATGACGAATTACGCAAATTGTCTCAGGCTGCTTTATTACATGATATTGGAAAAACCTGTGTTCCACTTGAAATTTTGAATAAGCCGGGGCGTTTGACGCCAGAAGAGTATGCAGAAGTTCAGAAGCACTCACGATATGGATATAATATGCTAAAGGATAATCCTGATATATCCTCTGTTACTAGAAATGCGATTTTATCTCATCATGAGAATGAAGATGGTTCGGGGTATCCAAGACATTTGACTGCTGAGAAAATACATAAATTTGCTAAAATCATTCACATTGCGGATGTATATGATGCATTAACAACCAAGCGTGTATATAAGGATGCCATGAATCCTGGAGAAGCGTTGGAATATCTGATGGCAAATACTGGTGGACAGTTTAATAGAGAGATGGTTGAAGTTTTTTTACAGTATATTGCACCATATCCACTTGGTGTTATCGTAGAGCTGTCGAATGGGAAAACGGGATTTGTAGTAGAAAATCATAGAGACATGTTGAGCCGTCCAACCATTCGTTTGATGAACGGAGATATGCTAAACCTACTGGAAGAATTGGATATTACTATTACAAAATTAATAACGAATATAAATGAATAGGAGAACTGCTATGAGTGAATTATTTGAAAAATTACAGGTATATTTGGATAAATCTTATGCGTATCGTGTTGCACTTACAATGTTAAGCTGGGATAACAGCACCGAAGCACCAAAGGAAGCGATTGAGTTTACTTCTCAGGCGCTGGGGATTTTGTCAGGGGAGCATTATAATACGATTATTAATGATGAGGTAAAATCTCTTTTACAGCAATTGTCTACAGAAGCGGAAAATGCAAAGCTTGGTGTCTATGAAAAAGCAATTGTTAAGAATCTTAACAAAGAATATCATAATCTGGAAGTGATTCCGGCGGAAGAGTTTCAGGCGTATGAGATGCTGTTGGCAAAGGCTTATCCAGTCTGGGAGGAAGCGAAGACAACGAACAATTATCAGATGTATGCGCCGGTTTTAGAGGAGATTATTGCGTATAATAAACGGTTTGCGCAGTATAAGCAAAAGGAAGGGCAGAAGCTGTATGATGTTCTTTTGGATGAATATGAAGAAGGCTTTACCATGGAGATTCTGGATGACTTCTTCCATCAGCTTAGAGAGGCATTGGTGCCGTTGGTAGCACAGCTTCGTGAAAAATCAGATTATATTTCTATTGACTGCCTGCGTAAGAAATACGACATTGACACCCAGAAGAAGCTGAGTCATTTTATTGCGGAATATATTGGATTTGATTTTAATCGTGGTGTTATGGCAGAGAGTGCACATCCGTTTACAACGAATCTTCACAACCATGATGTGCGAATCACCAATCATTATCAGGAAAATAAATTAGAGGATGCGATTTTTTCTGTTATTCATGAGGGTGGTCATGCCTTGTATGAGATGGATATTGATGATGCAATTACTACTTCACCAATCGGTGGAGGAACCTCTATGGGTATGCATGAATCGCAGTCTCGTTTTTATGAAAACAATCTGGGCAGAAGTATGGAATTCTGGAAGCCATTGTATGGCAAGGTACAGGAATTTTTCCCGGAGGAGCTTAAAGATGTCACATTGGAGGAGTATTATAAAGCAATCAATTATGCAGCACCAAGCTTGATTCGTACGGAGGCTGATGAGCTCACATACAGCTTCCACGTTATGATTCGATATGAAATCGAAAAAATGATTTTTGATGGTGATGTGGATGTTTATGACCTTCCGGAAATCTGGAATGAGAAATATCAGGAATACTTAGGGGTTTGTCCTAAGACCGATACCGAAGGTATATTACAGGATATGCATTGGGCTGGCGGAAGCTTTGGATATTTTCCATCCTATGCATTAGGAAGTGCCATTGCTGCACAGTTATTCCATTACATGGAGAGCATTATGCCAATCAAGCAGTATTTGGAAGAGGGAAAGCTCGTGCCAATCCGTGAGTTTTTGTGTGAGCATATTCATAAATATGGTGGTTCCAAGATTACACAGGAGTTGTTAAAGGATACAACAGGTGAGGAATTTAATCCGAAGTATTATATTGAATATCTGACGGAAAAGTATACGAAGCTGTATGAGCTATAAATTGAGATAAAAACAGAAGGAAGTTTTATGAACCGACTCTCAAAAGTTAAATTTAACGATTGGGAGGTCGGTTCATTCTATATTTATATTGCTTCTAAATATTTCTTCAGCTCGTCGAGGTAGATTTCGCCGATAGGACTCAACTTGGTTCCTTTGTGTTTGATGTAGCCGATGTGCATCGGTTCGGATTCGGTAAGCGGAATAGCAATGTAGTCGGGACCATTTAATTCCTCGCAGATGATGCCCGAGCATAAGGTGTAGCCGTTTAAACCAACCATGAGATTGAGTACAGTAGCACGGTCACAGATTTTGATGAGCTTCTTATATTCGAAGGTACTTTTCATCTCTTCGGCAAAATGGAAGGAGTTGACATGTCCCTGATCAAAAGCGATGCATGGGTATTCTTCCAATTCTTCCATGGAAATAGAGGCTTTGGCTGCAAGCGGATGCCCCTGCCAAAGATATACATAAGTATCGCAGGTACATAACGGTTCAAATACCAGACCATTTTCCTTGAGAAGCTTGGTAAGCACGGCCTGATTGAAGTCGCTGATATAGAGGATGCCGATTTCACTCTTCATATTGCGGACGTTTTCAATCACCTGTGAGGTTTGGGTTTCGTATACGGCGAATTCGTATTCATCCATGCCAACCCGCTTTGCCAGTTCTACAAAGGCTTTTACGGCAAAGGTATAGTGGAGCATGGATACAGAAAATTTCTTCTTGGATTCTGCGGTAAGATAGCGGTTTTCTAATAATTGATATTGTTCTACGATTTGTCTGGCATGCCGATAAATTCTTCTCCTTCCGGAGTTACGACAATTCCACGATTCGAACGAATAAAAATAGATATGCCGGCTTCTGCTTCTAAGTCTTTTACAACGGAAGAGAGGTTTGGCTGTGATACATATAATTTTTTGGCTGCCTCATTCATGGAGTTGGAGTCAGCGATAGTGATGACTTGTTGGAGCTGTTGCAGGGTCATGATGATTCCTTTCTTAACTAGTAGGATTCGGGTCTCAAAAGGTGCTTTCTAAAACTTGAATTGGCAAATTACACAAGTACAGTTCATTTGCCGACACATTATGAGAACATATAGTTTTTGTTAGTGCTTTGT
>CAYMYV010000142.1:0-4297 GCA_964394775.1 uncultured Lachnobacterium sp.
CAAAGGTAGTACTTAAAGCATTATCAGCACCACTTTACTACATCGCTGCAAATGCAGGCCTTGAAGGTGCAGTTATCATCAACAAAGTACGTGAATCAGAAGCAGGCATAGGTTTCGATGCAGCTGCTGAAGAATACGTAGACATGGTAGCAAGTGGAATCCTTGACCCGGTTAAGGTAACAAGAAGTGCATTACAGAACGCTACATCTGTAGCATCAACACTTCTTACAACAGAATCAGCAGTAGCCAACATCAAAGAAGATGTTCCACCAATGCCACAGGGCGGCGGAATGGGCATGATGTAATTACACAGACTAGTCGAAGAATTAAAAGACGCTGTATGGAAGTAAGCTTCCACACAGCGTCTTTTTTCCTTGTGGGGAATTGCGTCAGAATGACGCTTTTTTACCTTATAGGATTCGGGTGTCAAAAGGTGCCTTCTATAACTTGGATTGGCAAATTGCACAAATACAGTTCATTTACCGACACATTATGAGAACATATAGTTTTTCTAAGTGCTTTGAAGAAGCGGTCAGCGATGGTAGACACAAAATAAACACAATTTTTCCACAATCTAGACACTTTTCTAAGATATTGTACTCTTTGGCTTAGGGTAAATTGCCCGAATTAGAGTAATATTAGGATTAAGGAGTAGGAACATGATTGAAATTTCAAATCTTGTGAAAAAGTATGGCAATCATGCGGCAGTTGATGATATCAGCCTCACTGTAGAACCTGGAAAAATCTATGGTTTTTTAGGACCAAATGGTGCGGGTAAGTCAACCACAATGAACATGATTACAGGTTATCTTGGCGTAACAAGTGGTTCCATTAAAATCAATGGACATGACATTCTTGCGGAGCCGGAAGAGGCAAAAAAATGCATTGGGTATTTACCGGAAATTCCGCCATTGTATACGGATATGACGGTGATGGAGTACTTACAGTTTGTAGCAGAGCTTAAAGAGATTCCAAAGGAAGAACGTGCAAAATCCATTGAAAAAGCCATGGAATTAACCAAGCTTATGGATGTTTCAGGCAGAATGATTAGGAATTTGTCAAAGGGCTATAAGCAGCGAGTAGGACTTGCACAGGCAGTGCTTGGTTTTCCGGAGATTATCATTTTAGATGAACCAACCGTAGGTCTTGACCCGGTACAGATTATTGAAATTCGTGACCTGATTAAAGAGCTTGGCAAAGAGCATACCGTGATTTTAAGCTCTCATATCTTATCAGAGATTCAGGCAGTATGTGATTATGTGTTTATTATTTCAAAGGGAAAACTGGTGGCCAGTGATTATACAGACAATCTCCTCGGCATAATGTCAGGAAGTCAGGAAATTAAAATGCTGGTAAATGGAGTGAAAGAAGAGGTAGAAGAGGTTCTCCTTCAAATTGCGCAGGTGGAAACAGTAACCTTTGAAGAGGATTATATAATTGCTTATGCAAAAAAAGGCTGTGATATTCGTGAAAACATTTTTTATGTTTTAGCAGAAAACAAAATGCCAATTTTAGAGATGAATACAATTACAAAATCATTAGAGGATGTATTTATTGAATTGACACAGGAAGGAGGAAAGTAAGATGTTTTCAATTTTTAAACGTGAAGTAAAATCCTACTTCCAGAATGTGTTAGGATGGTTATTTATTGCAGCACTGGTAGCTGTATATGGCATCTATTTTTTGGCATATAATCTTCAGGGAGGATATCCATATATTTCATATGCATTGAACGGAGTATCGTTCATTTTGCTAATTGCGGTGCCGATTTTGTCAATGCGTTGCTTGGCAGAAGAACGCAAGTCCAAGGTAGACCAGCTGTTGTTAACTGCACCGGTTACCGTAGGAAAAATAGTTTTAGCAAAATACCTTGCACTGGTATTTGTTTTTACGCTGGGTATGCTGATTGTGTGTGTTACGCCAATTATTTTATCCGGTTTTGGAACGGTTCCAATGGGTGAAAGCTATGCTGCAATTATAGGCTTCTGGCTTATGGGCTGCACATATCTTGCAATCGGAGTATTCATTTCTTCTATCACAGAAAGCCAGGTAATTGCCGCCGTGTTGTCCTTCGTGGCATTGTTTGTCGGATACATGATGAGCGGAATCATAAGCTTAATTACAGATTCAACTACGATACTCGGAACCTTGTTGTCCTGCTTTGATTTATATACACCATTTACCTCATTTTTGAATGGATGCTTTGATTTGACAGCTGCCTTTTATTATATTTCTGTATCAGGCTTTATGTTATTTCTTGCGGTACAGGCTATCCAGAAGCGTCGCTGGAGTATGAACAAAAACACCATTTCTACAGGTGTTTTCTCAACTACAACCATTGGAGTGGTATTAGCAATTGTTGTGGTGGCAAATATGGCGGTCAACAGCCTTCCGGTTACTATCACAGAGATTGATTGTACCTATGGAAAAATGTATGATTTATCAGATCAGACAGAGGAATTCTTAAAAGGACTTGATGAAGACGTAACTATTTATGTTTTGGCAGCAGAAGACAGCAGGGATGAACAGGTGGCAGAAACGTTGGAACGTTATGACGCCTTATCGGATCATATTACGGTTGAATATATAAATCCATCGGTCAACCCGAACTTCTACATGACGTACACGGATACAACGCCAAGCACCAATAGTGTTATCGTCGTAAGCGAAGCACGTTCTAAAGTAATTGATTATTATGACTTGTATGAGTTGGAATATAGCTTTGATTATTATTCTTATTCCTATACTACAGAAGTGACCGGCTATGATGCTGAAGGTCAGATTACAAGCGGTATTGAGTATGTGACTATGGCATCTGACGAATTACCGGTTATTTATCAGATTACAGGACATAATGAGGCAGAGCTTAGCAGTGCATTTACAGAATGTCTGGAAAAAGCAAACATTACACTCGAATCATTAGAGCTATTCAATGAAGAAAAAGTTCCGGAAGATGCACAGGTAATTATTATTCATGCACCAAGCACGGATTATAATGAAAATGATGCGCAGAAGGTAATTGATTATTTAAATGCCGGTGGAAATGCAATTATTACATGTGACTATGCGGCCACAGATTTGGAAAACTTCAACTCCATCTTAGAAGCTTATGGTTTAAGCTGGGTAGATGGTATCGTTGTTGAAAATGACAGACAGTATTATTACAGTGGAAATGCATTATATTTATTACCAGATGTAAATAGTACAGATTATACATCAAGTATTGCAGGAAGCTATGCATTAGCAGTATATAGTGTAGGTGTAGATTATTCAGAAGATACAGATACAATCACTTATATACCATTACTGGAAACTTCAAGCTCTGCAGTATCTAAGCAGGATTTAAATAATATTACAACCTCTTTATATGAAGAGGGCGATATCAGTGGACCATTCGCTCTGGCAGTAGCAGTAGAAAAAACAATTGATGATGAAACCATTTCAAGAGTGGTTGCAATTGGTAGTGCATTACTTCTTACAGACCAGACGAATAGCATGGTATCCGGTAATCACGCAGCCATGTTTACAGATATGATTTCTCAGATGACTTCACAGACAGAATTGTCATCCAGTGTAATTCCTGTAAAGGAAATAACCTTGAGCAATCTTACAATTGACACTGGAACAGCTCTTATGTGGGCAGGCGTCATTATTATCATTATTCCATTGGCAATGTTAATTTCTGGTATTGTAATTTGGTGCTTAAGGAGAAAGAAATAATGAAAAAGCAAAAAAAACAGTTAATAATGCTTGTCGGAATTCTTGCTGTGTGTCTGGTGGCATATTTTGGAATTGGGTTTTACAATGATTGGCAGGAAGAAAAAGAAGCAGAGGAAAATGAAAAAAACATCATCTATGTAACAGATTTTAGCTATGATGAAGTAACAGCATTTTCTTATGTGTATGAGAATGTCACATATAGCTACACAAAAGATGGTGATGAGTGGCTTTATGACGGAGATACCTCCTTGGATATGAATGAATCTGAGTTTACAACAATATTGTATTATACAGGAAATGTAACCGCAGAGGATAAGCTGACAGAATATGAAGATTTGTCTGCTTATGGATTAGATGAACCAACCAATACGATAACACTCACAGTAGATGGCGAGGAAATCGTAATCAAAATTGGGGCAGAGAATGAGATGCTGGGGTTAAATTACCTAATGGTAGAGGGTGACACTACGTTATATTTAGTGGACGACACTTTAATAAATCAGTATGATGTGACCTATGAAGATTTAGAATATATTCCTGAGGAAACCGAGACTTCTACGGAAACCACAGAGACTAC
>CAYMYV010000142.1:4397-5797 GCA_964394775.1 uncultured Lachnobacterium sp.
ATTTAGAATATATTCCTGAGGAAACCGAGACTTCTACGGAAACCACAGAGACTACGGAAACCACAGAGACTACAGAAACCACAGAGACTACAGAAACCACAGAGACTACAGAAACTACAGAAACCACAGAGACTACAGAAACCACAGAGACTACAGAAGAAACAGAGCCTACAGAATCCATAGATGCCACAGAAGTAACAGAAGCTACAACAGAATTAGAAGTTTCCGTAGAATAACTAATTTACAACTTCTCCTTCAGATGTTAATATAATTAAGGTTATATTAGTATTTGAAGGAGATTTTTTATGAAAAAGGTAAAGCAGATTTTAGCAATCTTAGGCATTGTATTGATACTTGGTATTAATGTGTTATTAGTTTTTGCGGCAGGAACTGCAACTGAGGATAACACAAATACTTTTAATGCGGCAATTGTTACGGTTATTCTGGTACCGGTTTTGCTGTGGATTTATTTGTATGTTTATAAACTAATTAAGAAAAATAACGAAGAGAAGAATCAGCCACTAGAGGAAGAGGCGGATTTGCCAGAAAACGAGGAATAAAAGACTTGTAAAGTGGTAGAACTTTTTGCTATACTAGAGAAACGAAAAGGACGAGGACTTCGTCTTATAATATAAAAGATAAAGGTGGATGAAAAGATGGCATTATTAAAAGAATGGCACAAAATCGCTTATAATGACAAAGCTGACCAGGGACAGATGCAGAGATTCTGGGCAGATTATTTCGTAAAAGAGCAGAGCGTTTATGAAAAATTATTAACAACTCCAGACGAAGCTGTTGAAGGAACAGTAAAAGAGCTTGCAGAAAAATACAACCTTTCCATTATGGAAATGACAGGCTTTCTGGATGGAATCAATGATTGCCTCATTACTCCAAATCCAATTGAAGAGATGGAAGAGGATACAAAGGTTAGTCTCGCATTTGATAAGGTGAAATTATACAAAGGCATGGTTGCTGCTCAGGCAGAATGGCTTTATGGACTTCCAATGTGGGATGATATTTTCGATAAAGAGACACAGAAGACTCTTTACTTAGAACAGAAGAAATCAGGCACAGTTGTTGTAGGCAAGAAGGTTGGACGTAACGATCCATGTCCTTGCGGAAGCGGACGTAAGTACAAACAATGCTGCGGTAAATAATTTATTATTTGAACTATATCTTGATTATCAGTGGATAAGTAGTTGCGTTTATCATAAGTGCAACTACTTGTTCACATCATTTTCTCCATATCGGAGAGGTTTCCTATGAAAATTCGGGTGTCAAAAGGTGCATCTACAAATTATGTTTGACAAATTGCACAAATACAGTTTATTTTCCGACACGTATATCAAACATAAGTTTTTCTAAGTGCTTTGAAAAAACGTTTTGAAAAAGGGACGTGA
>CAYMYV010000143.1:0-5749 GCA_964394775.1 uncultured Lachnobacterium sp.
CCTCTGGTTTAAAAGAACATACCTTATTCGCTACTAACACACAAATTGCAAATGTATGCATCCACACCTGTCGAAATATCACTTCTGCTTCAGCTCTAGTCAACGCATATTCCTGTTGCATTACTTCAAGACATACATCTACGGTATCTCCAAGTTCATTTACTAATCCATCAAACCTCTCGCTTTCCTCATGCTCCTGCATATACAGAATCTGGAATAATTTTGGTTCCTGCATGGCAAACTGAATCATTCTCACTCCAACATGCTTAAAGGCTGGTGAAAAGTTCAACGCATCCTTCACATAGCTTTCAAACTCTTGCATTGCTCTATTTCGGATTTCGAATTGCAATTCTTCCATGTTTTTAAAAGCTGTAAAAATAGGCGAAGAAGACGTTCCCAGCTTTTTGCCTAATTCTCTAGCAACAACAGACTCTATTCCATTTTCCTTAGCCATTTGAAATGCAGCTTCTAAGATCTCTTCTCTTGTATACTTTGCTTTTGGTGGCATATCGTAGTTACCTTTCAAAAAATACAGTAATTGTTTAAAAACAACTGTTACATAACACTAGTTATAGTTTAATTCATAATACAATTTATGTCAAGAAAATACAACTCATGAAGTGCTCGTGTGCACATGAGATATTTCAGATTTTTATGTTCCTCCCAATACGCCTCATCTCTGTCATCCCACACAATCACTACATCAAACTCTAAGCCCTTTGCCAGCATAATTGGCATTACAACAATCTTTTCTTCCAAGACACGGTCCGGACGGAATAAATATTGAAGCTTACGTTCCGCCTCTTCTGTGATGAATTCATTTGTATTACCAACACCTTCTATCCATCGCTTTGCACGCTGCGCAGAATCTAAGTCACAGGTAAGGATTCCAACGGACTTATCCTGCGGAATCTGATTCAATAACATGTGCACCGTTCTTCCCATATCCTCACAAAACAAGAGCTCCGGCTCTTTTCCCGGACGATTTACATACAAATCTGTATCATGTATGTCAATGATGTCAAAAGCAAACCGATTGATTGGTGCTGTGGAACGATAGCTCTTACTCAGTGTAATTCTCTCGACATTTTTTCCAAAAATCTCACTAAACAGCTCCATATTAACTGTTGATACCAGCGTATCAATTGCCTGATTCTCATCTGCCAAAATCGTAAAACGACTCTTTGGATATAGTTCTTTGATAATCATAAGCTGCAGGCTGCTATAATCCTGCGCTTCATCAATCACAACATGACTAATCTCTGACATTGGACGAATTCCACCAATTAGAATTCGAATGTAGCTGATAGCAAGAATATCCTCGTAATATAGCCTTCCCCGACGAATATTTGTCTTAGTATGATGATAAATATTTATCTCACGACTCACACAATATTTCTTCAACAATTCCAAGTACCATTCCATTGCCGTTTCAAAATCCGTCTTCCCACTTGGACATACTTTTAACGCTTCCTCTAAATACCGGGCAAAAGACTTCGAATATTTCAAAGAAATTGCACGCTTACGAATAGTATCCTCTTTATGCTTTAAGAGATATTCCACTTGCTCGTAATATCCTTTTTTCTTATAATCACGCGAAATACCACGAATAACCAAATCATCAAACATGACATCATTCACATTCTCTTCTCCAAGCTCCGGTAAAATACCTGATATATAAGAAGAGAATATCTGGTTTCTAGATAGTACAACAATTTTTTCAGAAGAAAGCTTCGCCCTGTTATGATACAGCAAATATGCCAAACGATGCATACCAACGCTAGTCTTTCCACTTCCCGCCGGTCCCGTAATCAACAAATCCCTGGCTTCTGATTGACGGATTGCCTGATTCTGTTCCTTTGTAATCGTATCAATAATTACTCGAAGTACCTTATCTGTATTTTCTGCCAGCACCTCACCCAAAAACTCATCCTGTACCGCGATATTCGTATCATAGCAATATTGTAAAATGCCATCTTCAATTTTGTACTGTCGTTTACAGGTCAAATCTCCATGAATCTGTCCCGCCGGGCATTCGTATGCGGCATTTCCTATAGCGCAGTCATAAAACATGGACGCGATTGGGGTACGCCAGTCGTACACCTCATATTCCCGAGTCCTCCTGTTGCGAAATCCGTATCTTCCAATATAGATTTCCTCTGCTTTTATCTCCCCTTCTTCCAGGAAATCTATTCTTCCAAAAAAAGGACTGCTTTTTAGATATTGTAATTGCTTCACAGCTTCTTCTTTACGAACAAAATGCCCATACTCTTCACGAACATTTTCATCATAAGCATTCATATCTACAATGTCGTCAAAATCATTCACTCCATGGGCACACTCATCCCACATCTCGCGACGCTTCTTTATAAGCTCCGCTTTTTTGTTTTCCAAGCTCTGCTGTGCCGCTACCAGTTCGTCTTCAATTTTAGCTTTGATATTTTCTAAATGTAAAAGCTCCTGATTAAGAATCTCTTTTTCCATGCAAAATGCCCCTTTGCCCAATATTCTTGTGCTTTCTATCATACCAAATAATATATGTATATGCTACTATTATTCCAACTACAGGTGTTGCATTTAACACAATTCCACTTACCATACTACATACCACTGTATATACCTTGGTCTATAAATTGACACAATTTACATTCATAATTATAATGAGAATATCAATATTTTGGCACAAATATAAAGGAGCTGCTTTATGTCTGACATTATAGAAATTACTGACCTGAACATTTCGGAGCTTGATATCTACTCCCGCCTTTCAGAGGTTCAATTATTACATTATAACGAACCGGATTTGGGAATTTTCATTTGCGAAAGTCCAAAGGTAATTGCCCGCGCCTTATCCGCCGGTTATTCCCCCCTTTCCATTCTTATTGAAGATAAAGAAATCAAAGGTGAGGCTTGTGATATTATTTGTCAATGTGGTGATATTCCGGTATATACCGCTAATCATGCAACCCTGTCACAGCTTACAGGCTTCAATCTTACTCGTGGTATGCTATGTGCCATGAAGCGCAACCCGCTTCCTTGCGTAGAAGAGGTTGTAAAAAGTGCACGTCGTATAGCAGTTTTGGAGGATGTCGTTAATCCAACCAATGTAGGCGCAATCTTCCGCTCTGCCGCAGCGTTGAATATGGATGCGGTGTTACTTACACCGGCTTGTTCCAATCCATTATATCGTCGTGCAGCCCGTGTTAGTATGGGTACTGTGTTTCAGATTCCATGGACATATCTTCCTGTAGCAGCCTCTTCTTCTGAAAAAGACACCACCGAAGCAACAGCCTTCTCAAATGGTGCTAACATTGCTCTACTCCAAGAGCTTGGCTTTAAAACGGTTGCCTTTGCATTACGCGACAATTCCATTTCCATTGACGACCCAATTCTTTGTGGGGAAGACAAGCTTGCCATCATCCTTGGCACAGAAGGAGAAGGCTTAGCTGACTCAACTATTACAAATTCTGACTATACTGTTAAAATTCCTATGTCACATGATGTAGATTCATTAAATGTTGCCGCAGCTAGCGCTGTAGCATTCTGGCAGTTAGGCAGATAGAATCCTTACATAAAATAGCAGCAAGCATCACGCTCGCTGCTATCTCTTTAATTACTCTTCCAGCATTGTCTCTATAAATATTCCGTATCCACTCGTTGGGTCATTAATGAGTACATGTGTTACCGCTCCAACAATTTTCCCATTCTGGATAATCGGACTGCCACTCATTCCTTGAACGATGCCACCGGTTAACTCCAGCAAATCCGGGTCCGTCACCTCAATATGAAGTCCTTTATTGGAATTGATTGCAAGGTAATCCACATAGGTTATTTTAATATCGTAATATTCTCTTTCTCCGGAAATTTCTGATACAATCTGCGCATCTCCTACTTCGATTTCTTGTTTATACGCCACTTTATACAGCTCCCCTTCTTCTGTAAAATCTTTCAGATTATCTGCATCCAGAATACCGTAAATCCCCGTGCTTTGATTATCTTCCACATCTCCCAAATGGTTTAATACTCCATAACTGATAGTGCCCTTTACTTCACCGGGGTCTCCTTTTTTTCCTTTCTCAATTCCGATAATTTTCGATACGTATAAGTCTCCACCTGATACACCCAATAAGTCAGAATTCTCGCCATTGCTCATTCCATGTCCCAAGGCTCCGTACTCTCCTGTTGGTAATACATAAGTAAGTGTTCCCACACCGGCCAAATCATCCTTGACCCAAGCGCCTAACATATAGGAGCCATTCGCTGCTTTTACAGGGGTTACGGATACATCATAGGACTTTTGATTTCTTTCTATCGTTAAAACCATGGATTTTCCATTTGATTCTTCTAACGCGTCTGAAATATCCTCCTTACAAGTCAAATCTACACCATCAATTGCCAGAATGTAATCCCCTGTTTTAAGTACATCTCCTGTTGGATTCACTAATTCTCCAGTCTCACTTTCAATCTCACAGGTGTCAATAACAAACACACCCTCGCATTCTGTATAGATTCCTACAATTTCTCCCGATACATATACTTCCTGCCCATCTACAACATTCACGGTAACCTCTTTAACAGGGATAACACCGAATATGCTGCAAAGTTTTTTCTCACTCTCACCTTCCTCTGTTTCCAGCGAGCTTACTACAAAAGGAAACTCCAGATTTAATTTTGCTTCCTCGCCTTCTCTGACATAGATATTATCAGGGACTTCACTTACAACTAATTCGATACATAATAGTACCACCAACACCATATATATAACGGATAAACACCTAATACATTTATAAAAAAAGCTTCGCATACCATTACTCCTTTACGTCGGTAATAGTATGCGAAACAATTATTTTTTCATGTAAGCCAATTCTTTCATTTCCTGAGCATTTTTTACTACAGCGTCTGTAATTTCCACACCGCCTAACATTCTTGCCAGCTCATGAACGCTTTCATCTTTATTTAGTTTAAAAATATTAGAACGAGTCACATGATTCTCAACAGTTTTCTCAATTAGATAATGTGCATCTGCCATGGCAGCAATCTGTGGAAGATGTGTAATACAGATAATCTGATGATTACGCCCTAACACATTCATCTTCTCTGCCACCATCTGAGCAGTACGACCACTAATTCCGCTGTCAATTTCATCAAAAATCAAAGATTCGATTTCATCTGCATCTGCCATAACAGTCTTGATTGCCAGCATGATACGGGATAATTCACCCCCGGAAGCCACCTTGCCCAGCGGTTTTACCGGTTCTCCCGGATTCGTGGAAATCATAAACTCCGGTTCATCAAAGCCATTTGCACTAAGAGCGCCCGGTTCGTCGAATTCCATACGAAATACTACATCCAGGAAATTCAGATCCTGTAATGCCTTCGTAATTGCTTCACAAAGACTCTGTGCATTTTTCTTACGGATATCAGAGATATTCTGACAGAGTGCTTTGACCTGCTTCTCACTTGCCACTAGTTTGGCAGAAAGCTTGTCTAAATATGCATCATAATCATTTAAAATACGAATACGTTCACACTTCTCTTCATACACCTCTAAAATCGTTTCAATGGTATTTCCATATTTGGATTTCATGTGGTTAATTACATCCAAACGCTTCTCCATCTGATAGAAGGTCTCTTCATCAAAATCCGTATCGGATATGTATGCAGATAATTCATGATTAAAATCAAGCAACAGATTCTCAATCTCTGCCAATTGTTCTTCGAGTGCTGCCACCTGCTTATCATACCCTGA
>CAYMYV010000144.1:0-5743 GCA_964394775.1 uncultured Lachnobacterium sp.
ATACAGACCTTGGTAAGGAAATGAAGGAAGAGATGGCAGACCTTGAGGCTTTGCTTCGTGCATATCGCGAGGGCCTCATAGAGGAAGAATTTTAAAAAATAATAGTAAGATTGTAAAGAGGGAATTTTGTGAGCGAGCGATTTGCCAGAACGAAGCGATTGCTGGGAAAAGCAGCAATGGATAAACTAAATAATTCTCATGTGGCAGTTTTCGGAATCGGCGGCGTGGGTGGACATGCAGTTGACGCATTAGTGCGAAGTGGTGTTGGAACAATTACCATCGTGGACAGCGATGAAGTTGCAGTAAGCAATATCAACCGTCAGCTCATCGCAACCTCGAAAACTGTGGGACGCAAAAAAGTAGAGGTTATGAAGGAGCATCTTTTTGAGGTGAATCCTTCTGTAAAGGTAGAAGTATACGATTGCTTTTTCCTGCCGGAAACAAGGGAGCAGTTTGACTTTTCCAAGTATGATTATGTCATTGATGCAGTGGATACGGTTACTGCAAAAATTGCCCTGGTAGAGGCTTGTCAGGAGGCAGGAGTTCCAATTATTAGCAGCATGGGAGCCGGAAATAAGCTAAATCCGGCAGCCTTTGAGGTGGCAGATATCTATAAAACAAGCGTCTGTCCGCTTGCAAAGGTGATGCGTAAGGAATTGAAGCAGCGTGGGATAAAGCATTTGAAGGTGGTATATTCTAAGGAAACACCATTAGAACCAATCGAGGATGAGGATTTCGTAAGTGATGAGAAACGGAAAAGACGTGCCACACCGGGCTCAATAGCATTCGTTCCATCCGTGGCAGGGTTGATACTTGCCGGGGAAGTGGTAAAAGATTTGGCGGGAGAGAGGTAAGAAATGGATTGGTTAGTTGATTTATTAAGGAATGGATTATTAATTACGGCAGTGTCTTCATGGGCAATTGCACAGGTGTTAAAGATATTTATATATTGGTGGGAGACAAAGAGGTTTGATATTATGCGTCTGTTTGGGGATGGTGGAATGCCAAGCGGTCATTCTGCGACGGTTAGCTCCTTAGCGGTTTCGTCAGCGTTTATGTATGGAACAGGCAGCTTTCAATTTGCAGTAACAGCAATACTTGCAATTATTGTGTGCCATGATGCCATGGGGGTTCGTCTGGAAACAGGAAAGCAGGCAAGAGTTATAAATGAAATCCGCCAAAGTGTTGATATCATGTTATCGGATGAAGTAACAGAAGTAAAACTAAAAGAAATGGTGGGGCATACTGCGTATCAGGTGGTAGCAGGTGTATTGATTGGCGCGCTGAATGCGGTTGCTATGTATTTACTCTTTTTGAGATAAGGAATGGCTGGAAAGAGCGTGAAGTAATATGAGCTTAAAGTATACGATACAGGAATGGTATGACAGACATCATGCAAATAAATATGAGTTAAAAAAGTATCTGATTAAGGATGGTAAAAAGCATCCGTTTGCACTGATTTGCCCGGGTGGCGCATACTGGTGTGTATGCAGCTTTGTGGAAGGCCTGCCATTTATGGAGGAGCTTCGAAAAAAGGGATATGCGGTATTTATACTGTATTACCATGTGCAGGATAAAGCCAGATATCCGGCTCCACAGGAGGATGTGGCAAGAGCTTTGCATGATATCTTAGACCATGCAGAGGAATATAACATAGATACGGAGGGATATTCCATCTGGGGTTCGTCTGCGGGCGGACACCTGGCAGCAAGCTTTGGGACTGAGAGCATGGGATATCCGAAATATCATTTGCCAAAGCCGGGGGCATTGGTGCTTATATATCCGGTTGTGACCATGGGTGAGAAAACCCATGAGGGAAGCCGGTATCAGCTGCTTGGAGAGAATCCGACAGAAGAACAGATAGAGCTTACCAGTGTGGAAAAGCAGGTCACAGACAAATATCCACCAACCTTTGTGTGGTGTGGAGATGCAGATACATGCGTACCGCCCGCGAATAGTCACATGTTGGCAGCGGCCTTGGAGGAAAAAGGAGTTGCGTATGAATTTGTGGAGTACCCGGGGGTGGACCATGGAGTGGGGCTTGGAAAGGGCCTGGCATGTGAGCCATGGTTTGAGAAAGCAGTGGCATTTTGGGAGAACCAGAGAAAGATAAAGGACAATTGGAGGAATGGTCATGAGTATTAAGGCAGTATTATTTGATTTGGATGGGACATTACTTCCAATGGACCAGGATGCATTTATAAAGCTTTATTTTAAAGGTCTTGCCACAAAGCTGGGACCACTGGGATATGATTCAGATTTGCTCATTAAAGCAATCACACTTGGAATTGAAGCAATGGTAAAAAATAATGGTACAAGAACCAATGAAGAAGCTTTTTGGCAAGCATTTGAAGGTATCTTTGGGGAAAAATCACGTCAGGACATACCATATTTTGAGGAATATTATCGTACAGATTTTGAGCAGGTAAAGGCGTCTTGTGGCTTTGCGCCAAAGGCTGCTGAAGTAGTCCACATGCTGCAAGAAAAAGGTGTTCGCGTGACGCTTGCAACCAATCCACTTTTTCCATCCATAGCAACAGAAAATCGTATCCGCTGGGCAGGACTTACGCCGGAGGATTTTGAAATCTATACAACCTATGAGAATTGTTCGTATTGTAAACCGAATCCGGAATATTATAAGGAAATTCTAAACCGTATGGATGTTGCGCCGGAGGATTGCCTGATGGTTGGAAATGATGTTGGAGAAGACATGATTACTAAGCAGCTGGGAATGAAGGTGTTCTTGTTAACGGATTGTCTCATTAATAAGGAGAATGAAGATATTTCAGTGTATCCAAACGGAGATTATGATGCTCTGATTGCGTATATTTCTAATTTGACATAAATTTGGCGAGCAAAATTTACCCTCTATTCTGTGAGCATGAAAATCACAAAAATAGAGGGTAATTTATGTCTAATAATCCTATTGCGCGAAAATCCAAAAATAATTATGATAGAGGTAGATTATGAGATAGTGCGACCATTATTTGCCACGCCGCAAATAAGGTTCGATGGAAAATGGAGGAC
This sequence comes from uncultured Lachnobacterium sp., assembly GCA_964394775.1. Lineage (GTDB taxonomy): Bacteria > Bacillota > Clostridia > Lachnospirales > Lachnospiraceae > Roseburia. The sequence goes on from CAYMYV010000144.1 coordinate 3,028, forward strand.
GACGTATGTTATACATCGGAATTGATTTAGGAACCTCGTCAGTAAAATTATTACTGATGGATGGAGAGGGCAATGTAAAAAACATTGTGTCTCGTGAATACCCATTGTATTTTCCACACCCGGGCTGGTCTGAGCAGAAACCAGAGGATTGGTATCAAGAGACGATGACAGGTCTGAAGGAATTGTTAGACGGATTTGATAAGTCAGAGGTGGCCGGTATTAGCTTTGGCGGTCAGATGCATGGACTTGTTATTTTAGACGAGCAGGACAATGTAATTCGCCCGGCAATTCTTTGGAATGATGGTAGAACCACAGAAGAATGTGATTATCTGAATAACGTAATTGGTAAGGATAAGCTGTCGGAATACACAGCCAACATCTCATTTACCGGATTTACGGCACCAAAGATTCTTTGGGTAGAAAATAAAGAGCCGGAGAATTTTAAGAAAATCAAAAAAATTATGCTTCCAAAGGACTACATAGCATATAAATTAACAGGGGTACATGCAACCGACGTATCGGATGCGTCAGGAATGCTTCTTTTGGATGTAAAGAATCGTAAGTGGTCTTCTGAAATGTGCGAGATTTGCCATATCTCAGAGGATATGTTACCACAGGTTTTTGAAAGCTACGAATGTATCGGAACCGTGCTTCCTGAAATCGCGGCAGAGCTTGGGATTTCAGGAACAGTTAAAGTGGCGGCAGGTGCAGGCGATAATGCGGCAGCAGCCGTTGCGACAGGAACCGTTGGCAACGGAAGATGTAATATTTCCCTTGGAACAAGTGGAACGATTTTCATTTCTTCTAAGAATTTCGGAGTAGATGAAAACAATGCCCTTCACGCATTCTGTGATGCAAATGGAGAGTATCATCTCATGGGCTGTATGCTGAGTGCTGCATCCTGCAACAAATGGTGGATGGACGACATCTTAAAGACGAAGAATTACGGAGAGGAACAGGAAAACATTACAAAGCTTGGCGACAACCATGTATATTTCCTGCCATATCTCATGGGTGAGCGTTCCCCACACAATGATCCAAATGCCCGTGGTACTTTTATCGGCATGACCATGGATACCACAAGAGAGGATATGACACAGGCAATCTTAGAGGGTGTAGCATATGCACTTCGTGATTCCTTTGAGGTTGCAAAAGCACTTGGAATTAAGATTGAACGCACCAAGATTTGTGGTGGCGGAGCTAAGAGCCCACTTTGGAAGAAAATCATTGCGAATGTATTAAACATTGAAGTAGATGTGTTAAAGACAGAAGAAGGCCCATCTATGGGTGGAGCAATGTTGGCAGCGGTGGCTTGTGGCGAATATGCAAGCGTAGAAGCAGCGGCTGAGAAAATGGTAGAGGTAGTAGAAACTGTTTCACCTGAACCGGAGTTAGCTGCTAAATACGAAGCACGTTATCAAAGCTTTTGTCAGATTTATCCTGCATGTAAGGAGCTGTTTCCTAAGCTACAGTAGTTGGCGACATGGATAATCTCGTAAACGAGATACGATTTTTGTGTAAGAGGCTTGGCCAGGAAGAAAAAGAGAAGGAGCCAAGTTAAGTGATAAAGCAAAAACATTTTTATGGAGGAATGAAACAATGAACAACATCCCAAAAATTAAAATTGGTATCGTAGCAGTAAGCCGTGACTGCTTCCCAGAAAGCTTATCTGTAAACAGAAGAAAAGCTTTGGTGGAAAGCTACGCAAAAAAATATGATGCAGCAGACATCTATGAATGCCCAATCTGTATCGTAGAAAGTGAAATCCATATGGTACAGGCATTAGAAGACATTAAGGCAGCAGGCTGTAATGCTCTTTGCGTATACCTTGGAAACTTCGGACCGGAAATTTCAGAAACCTTACTTGCAAAACACTTTGAAGGACCTAAGATGTTCGTTGCAGCAGCAGAAGAAACTCAGGATAACTTAATCCAGGGTCGTGGTGACGCATACTGTGGTATGTTAAATGCAAGCTATAACTTAAAGCTTCGCAACATCAAAGCATATATCCCAGAATATCCGGTTGGCGATGCAGAAGACTGCGCTGACATGATTCATGAGTTCTTACCAATCGCAAGAGCAATTGACGGCCTTAACAACTTAAAGATTATTTCTTTTGGACCAAGACCACTCAACTTCCTTGCTTGTAATGCTCCTATCAAGCAGCTTTACAACATGAATGTAGAAATTGAAGAAAACTCAGAATTAGACTTATTCGAAGCCTTCAACAAGCATGCAAATGACCCAAGAATTCCAGAGGTTGTTGCTGACATGGAAGCAGAGCTTGGTGTTGGTAACAAGAAACCAGAGGTTCTTGCAAAATTAGCACAGTACGAATTAACACTTCTTGACTGGGTAGAGGAACATAGAGGCTACCGCAAATATGTAGCAATCGCAGGAAAATGCTGGCCGGCATTCCAGACACAGTTCGGATTCGTTCCATGTTATGTAAACAGCCGTCTTACAGGCCGTGGAATTCCGGTATCCTGTGAAGTAGATATCTACGGATGCTTAAGCGAGTTCATCGGAACATGCGTAAGCCAGGATGCAGTAACATTACTTGACATTAACAACTCAGTTCCAAAGGATATGTACAAAGAGTCTATCGAAGGCAAATACGATTACAAGCATACAGATACATTTATGGGCTTCCACTGTGGAAATACATGCTCAAGCAAGCTTTCAAGCTGCGAAATGAAGTATCAGCTTATTATGG
>CAYMYV010000145.1:0-5740 GCA_964394775.1 uncultured Lachnobacterium sp.
TGGATTTGATAAGAAGTGTTTAATTAAGCCCAGACGCATGAATGGGGCGAAAGATGGTGCTTGGGGTAACTTAGGAAGCAGTAAGACTAATACGGCTAAGAGTAAGTCTGCAAGCGGAAAGACTTCTCATAAGGGAACCGGTAAGTCCACAGAAAAACAAGGAAAGAAAAAGACGATTCGAAACGTCCATAGCAAGAAAAAGAAATAGAAATAGAGATATCCTATGAAAGAATTCATCATTCAAAAAAATGAAGAAAATCAAAGATTCGACAAATACCTAAAGAAACTGCTGCCAAATGCAACCACAAGCTTTCTTTATAAAATGATGCGTAAGAAAAATATCGTTATCAATAAAAAGAAAGCGGAAGGAAACGAGAGGCTGGTAGCAGGAGATGTAATTAGCATCTTTTTAAGTGATGAAACCTTTGATAAATTTCATGTCAATCTTGAAGAACTAAAAAAAGAATATGATAGTTTAAAGTCCCTTGGCTTAAAGGGACTTAAAGTTGTTTACGAGGACAACGAGATGCTTGTGGCAGATAAACCCTACAATATGCTGTCTCAGAAGGCGTCAGATAAGGATTTGTCTGCAAATGAATATCTCTTGGGTTATATGATTCAAATGGGAGAATTATCCTTTGATGAGTTTCAGACCTTCCGACCATCTGTTGTGAATCGTCTGGACCGCAATACCACAGGGTTACTTTTGTTTGGGAAGACCTTAAATTCTCTTCAGCAGTTAGGAGAGAACATTCGCAATCGTTCCATTGAAAAGTATTATCGTGCGATAGTTGCAGGTGAATTGCAGGAAGAACTTGAGTTAAAGGGGTATCTGTTAAAGGATGAGAAGACCAATAAGGTGTCTTATTACAAGGAACAGGTAGATGGCTCAGATTATATTGAGACAGGTGTAAAACCAATTGTAAACAAGAATGGCTTAACCTTAGTGGAAATTCATTTGATTACCGGAAAAACGCATCAGATTCGACTTCATTTGTCGACCATTGGTCATCCGATTTTGGGAGATATGAAATACGGAGATGAAAAAATCAATAAGAAGTATTATGAAAGTCATAAGGTAAATCACCAATTGCTGCATGCGTATCGATTGGAGCTTCCGGATGGACGTGTGGTCACAGCGGAGCCGGCTGCAATATTCCAGAGGTTAATGAACTGATGAGTCTTATAGAAGGAGAAAATGAATGCCAACATGGAATTCAAGAGGTTTAAGAGGCTCCACCTTAGAGGAGCTGTTAAACCGAACCAATGAAAAATATTTATTAAATAATCTGGCGCTGATTCAGAAGATTCCAACACCAATTACGCCAATTAATATTGATAAAAGCACAAGACACATTACCTTGGCTTATTTTGACCAGAAAAGTACCGTAGACTACATTGGTGTGGTTCAGGGAATTCCGGTGTGTTTTGATGCAAAAGAATGCCATACAGATACATTTCCTCTGGCGAATATTCATGAGCATCAGGTGGGGTTTATGCAAAATTTTGAAAAGCAGAATGGGGTTGCATTTATTTTAATTTCCTTTACCCATCGAAATGAGTTTTATTATTTACGCTTTGAAGAACTGCTCAAATTCTGGAACCGAATGAAGGAGGGTGGAAGAAAAAGCTTTAAATATGAGGAGCTAGACCAAAGCTTCTTTATAACGGAAAAGCCAGGGGTCTTTATCCCATATTTAGATGGGATAAAGACGGATTTGGAGCATAGAGCAAAAAGCGAATAGAAGTTATAACTAATAAACATAAGACTTTTTGTTGACAATAATGTATAGTTATCTTATAATGATTTAAATTTCATATGGTAGCACGTTACCATAATAAAGTGAGGCGCGACATGAAAAACAGATTATTACATACTCCGGATGGAGTCAGAGACCTATACAATGGTGAATATAAAAAGAAATTAATGATACAGGATGAGCTCCATAAGGTATTTATGGAGTACGGCTGTTATGATATACAGACACCTACCTTTGAATATTTTGATGTATTTAGTAATCAGGTAGGAACAACACCATCAAAGGATTTATTCAAATTCTTTGATAAGGAAGGCAATACTGTTGTGCTTCGTCCGGATTTTACTCCATCGATTGCAAGATGTGTTGCAAAGTATTATGCACCGGAAGAAGAGCCGGTCAAGCTTAGCTATATGGGAAATACATTTATTAACTCTTCGGATTATCAGGGAAGACTTAAGGAATCCACCCAGTGTGGCGTAGAATTCCTTGGTGATGGGTCAGCAGATGCGGATGCACAAATGCTTTCCATGGTTGTAGATTGCCTAAAAGCAATTGGAATGGAAGAATTCCAGATATCTGTTGGACACGCTGCATTTTTTACCAGTTTACTTGCAGAAGGACAGGTAGATGATGAACAGGAAATGCTTCTTCGAGAGCTCCTTTTTAACAAGAATTTTCTTGGAGTAGAGGCGTTTATTGATAAATTAGAGGTTGCAGAGGAGTTAAAGCAATTATTTGGGCTTCTCGCTAAGTTTGATACCTCCTCAGAGGATATTTCCAACGCTCGTAAATGGGCAATAAAATATCCACAGATAGCAGCTGCGGTAGACTCTTTGAATGAGTTAAATGGTATTTTAAGGCAGAAGGGCATTGAACAGTACATATCTTTTGAACTTGGAATGATTAGTGATTACCAGTACTATACCGGTATTATTTTTGCGGGTTATACCTTTGGACATGGGGAACCAATAGTAAAGGGTGGTCGATATGATAAGCTCCTTAGTCATTTTGGCAAGGATGCACCGGCGATTGGCTTTGCATTTGTTGTAGACCAACTATTGGCTGCCTTAAAAGACGGTACAAATTCAAATTCAGACAGATATTTAACCTTTGCACTTGGAAAAGGACGTCTTGCAAAGAAAACGTTATCCTTATTAGAGCAGATTGGAATTACCTGTGAAGAAATTTATGACCCGGATACAAGAAAGTTGATTTTTGTAAATGAAGAATTGAAGCTTCGCTTTTTCCTTGCAAAAGGACCTGATGTTCCGACCTATGTAGAGCATGGCGCGGCGGACATTGGTGTTGTCGGTAAGGATACCATTTTAGAGGAAGGGCGCAGCGTTTATGAGGTATTAGACCTTGGCTTTGGAAATTGTAGAATGTGTATCTGTGGACCGGAATCTGCAAAAGAACTGCTGCTGCATCAGGAACAGATTCGTGTTGCTACCAAATATCCTCAGATGGCTAAGGATTATTTCTACAACGAAAAGCATCAAACGGTAGAAATTATTAAATTAAATGGTTCTATTGAGCTGGCTCCAATCGTAGGATTATCTGATGTGATTTGCGATATTGTTGAGACCGGAACCACATTAAAAGAAAACGGCCTTATGGTTTTAGAAGAAGTGTGTCCATTATCGGCACGTATGATTGTTAATCAGGTGAGCATGAAAATGCAAAACGAACGTATTACAAAGCTGATAAGAGATCTAAAGGAGATATTATGAGAATACTTGCATTAAATAAAGATACCAAAAATGATTTGTTAGAAAGCTTATTAAAAAGAAGTCCAAATCACTACGGTGAATTTGAAGGACGTGTCAATGAAATTGTAAATGCAGTAAGAGAAAGAAAGGATGCAGCAATTTTTGAATATACCGAAAAATTTGATGGTGCAAAGATTGACGCAAAATCAATTCTGGTTACAGAAGAAGAGATTGAGGAAGCTTATGAACAGGTAGAAGAGAGATTATTGAATGTCATTCGCAAATCACTTGTAAACATTCGTAAATATCATGAAAAACAGCTTCAGAACTCTTGGTTTACCTCAGAAGAGGGTGTAATTCTTGGACAGAAGGTGACTCCGCTAGATGTGGCAGGTGTATACGTTCCTGGTGGAAAAGCCGTATACCCATCCTCTGTACTGATGAATGTTCTTCCTGCGAAGGTGGCCGGGGTACGTAAAATCGTTATGACAACACCACCCGGAAAAGATGGTAAGGTATGCCCAACAACGCTTGTTGCTGCAAAGGAAGCCGGTGTAGATGAAATCTATAAGGTGGGTGGAGCACAGGCAATCGCAGCTATGGCTTTTGGAACAGAAAGTGTTCCTAAGGTTGATAAAATCGTTGGCCCAGGTAATATCTATGTTGCTTTAGCGAAAAAAGCGGTATTTGGATATGTGAGTATTGACTCGATTGCCGGACCAAGTGAAATCCTGGTTCTTGCAGATGAAACCGCAAACCCAAGATTTGTAGCAGCTGACCTTTTATCACAGGCAGAGCATGATGAGCTTGCATCTGCAATTCTGATTACAACAAGTAAAGAATTGGCAGAACAGGTATCGGTAGAAGTTGATAAATTTGTGGCGCAGTTATCTAGAAAAGAGATTATTACCAAGTCCTTAGATAATTACGGATATATTCTTGTTGCTGAAAATATGGAAGATGCCATTGATGCGACGAATGAGATAGCATCTGAACACTTAGAAGTAGTTACCAAGAACCCATTTGATACTATGACAAAGATTCGTAATGCCGGGGCAATTTTTATCGGTGAATACTCCTCCGAACCGCTTGGCGATTATTTTGCCGGTCCAAACCATGTGTTACCAACCAATGGAACCGCAAAATTCTTTTCGCCACTGAGTGTAGATGACTTTATCAAAAAATCCAGCATTATTTCTTACTCAAAGGAAGCGTTAGAGGCAGTTTATAAGGATATTGTGACCTTTGCAGAATGTGAGCAGCTGACCGCTCATGCAAATTCCATTCGCGTAAGATTTGAGGACTAAAAGGAGTTTGTTTTTATAACAAAAATAAAGTATAATAAATTATTGGGGATTTGGAGGAACGATTATGTCTGAAAGAACATCAACAGTTAATAGAAACACAAAAGAAACAGATATTATTGCATCTTTTGAGATTGAAGGAAGTGGAAGAGCTGATATGGATACGGGTATAGAATTCTTTGACCATATGTTAGAAGGCTTTGCAAAGCATGGATTGTTCGATCTTCAGATGGATTGTAACGGAGACATTGCCGTAGATACGCATCATACAGTAGAGGACTGTGGAATCGTGCTTGGTCAAATGATAAGAGAGGCTGTTGGCGACAAGAAGGGTATCAAGCGTTATGGAAGTTGTATCCTTCCAATGGATGAAAGCCTGGTACTTTGTGCAGTGGATTTATGTGGCAGACCATATTTATCGATGGATGATGTATTTACTGTGGAACGAATTGGAAAGCTTGAGACAGAGACGATTCGTGAGTTTTTCTATGCTGTTTCTTATTCGGCAGGAATGAATTTACATATCAAGGTTCTTACTGCAGGAAATAATCATCATATGGCGGAAGCAATGTTTAAGGCATTTGCAAAGGCGTTAGACGAAGCTACGACCATAGACCCTCGTATTACTGACATTTTGTCAACGAAAGGAAGCTTATAATGGAAACAAAAAACATTGTTGCCACCATATATTTAAAGGATGGCAAGGCTGTAAAGTCTTTAAAGGATTTTACAGAAATCGAAGATGTTTATACGCTTTGCCAGCTATATAACGATAGTGGCATTGACAAAATTCTTATTTTCGATTTATCTACCAGTGATGATGAACACGAAAAGAATATCAATACAATAAAGAATATCAATCGTAATCTTGAGATTAAGGTGTGTGCAGGCGGGAATATTAACCGCCTGGAGGATATTAAAAAGCTATTGTATGCAGGATGTATGCAGGTAATGCTGAATGCGGCTA
>CAYMYV010000146.1:0-5724 GCA_964394775.1 uncultured Lachnobacterium sp.
ACACGTATTTCAAACATAAGTTTTTCTAAGTGCTTTGACTAAACAATTTGAAAAAGGGACGTGACCGCCTTAAATTCGCCATCCATGGCTCAGTTAAGCCTTTCGCTGACATCGTGTCAGCGAATCACTAGGTGTTGACAAAGCACTAACAAAAACTATATGTTCTCATAATGTGTCGGCAAATAAAGTGTATTTGTGCAATTTGCCAATTCAAGTTTTAGAAAGCACCTTATGACACCCGAATCCTTATAGGGAATTACGTCAGAATGATGCATCAAAACCCAAGTTCGCTTGCGAACTTGCAAGCGTCAGAATGACGCTTTTTTATAGCAAGAAATAGGAGTCTAGGAGGAAGATATGAAGAATATGTATTGGAAACGAATATCAAAATTGTTGGCAGTACTTCTTATTGTCACATTGGCATTTTCCACCGAAGGAAATGTTTTGGCAATAGAAAGTGGTGATGTGTCAACAGAGCAGGTACTGAGTCGAGAGAATATGCTATTAACGTATCAGGGAAAGGAGTCTATTGATACGAGTTTTGCAGATGAGGAAAGATACAAGATTCCTTGTGTGCAGGGAACATTACCTGCATCCTATAGTAGTTCTGCAGATGTCAATTGGACTTTTGAAGTGGAAAAAGACTACGTGACTGCGGTGAAAAATCAAAATCCTTATGGAACATGTTGGGCACATACTGCCATAAGTGTTGCAGAAACGAGTTATATCATGAACATGCAAGCAACAAATCCTACAATTAACACAGATACCGTTGATTTTAATGAGTATCATCTTGTTCATTATATGTATAATACACCGGCAGATCCCTTAGGACTATTTGGCGGGGATTATAATTACATTAATACCGATGATTATTTGAATCAGGGTGGCAACTGTGAGCTTGTTATGTATGTGTTTGCGAACTGGATTGGAGCATCGGGGGATACTGATTTTTCGGCAGGTGATGTAGGTGGTGATAATTCCGATGCATTTGGCTATGAAGATATAGCACATTTGGAAAATGGTTACATTCTCACCATGCCTGACATGACTACAGATACATACCAGGCAGATATGGATGTGGTAAAGCAGATGATTATGGAATATGGTTCAGTTGCCGCTTCCTATTATTCTGGAAGTGCTGGCGGAGATGAGTTTTCGGGTTATTATTATTATCCATATGAATCTGGTACAAACCATGCAGTAACAATTGTTGGCTGGGATGACAATATTTCTGCTTCTTCGTTTAACACAGCGCCAGCTGGTGACGGTGCATGGCTTGTGAAAAACAGCTGGAGTGATTATGGCGATTTCGGTGGATATTTCTGGTTATCCTATTATGATAAATCAATTGAATCAAATGCATATGTATATGATTTTACATCAGCCGAGAATTACGACAATAATTACCAATACGATGGCGCAGTTGGTGGTTATTATAGCGGATACTTTGAACAGAGTTGTCAGGCAAATGCGTTTGTTGCAGATAGCGATGAGTCATTAGAGGCAGTTGGCTTTTATACGTTGGATGTAAATGTGGATTATGAAATTCGTATTTACAGGAATTTGGCAGATGGAGCGGCTCCAAACACAGGAGACCTTGTTTTAACGCAGAGTGGTAGTGAGATATATGCTGGATTTCATACAGTAGAATTATCCAAGGCAGTTTCATTAAATAAGGGTGAAAGATATGCGGTTGTAGTGACTTTATGTAAGGAAGGAAAATATGTAAACGTAGCTTTCGATAGAACCACAAGCTGGGGATGGATTTCATTTTGTTCCTTCGCAAAAGCCGGTGAAAGCTATTTTGGATATAATGTTGACTGGCTTTCGGATTTGAATCCAAGTAATACTACATATGCAAGCGGTACTAATGTTAGAATTAAAGCCTTTACAAACGAAAGAGAGTCGGACAATGAAGAAACGATATATGTAAGTGGCGATGCCAACGGTGACGGAAATGTCAATGGTAGAGACGTTCTTCTATTAAGACAATACCTTGCAGGTGGCTATAATGTCACAATTGATGAAGAGGCTTGTGACGTAAACGATGATGGCAGTGTCAATGGTAGAGATGTGCTTTTGCTAAGACAGTATCTGGCAGGCGGCTATGATGTTGAATTAAAATAAGAGATTTTGGAACTGATATGAGATTGGTGTAATTAGGTAAAGGATAATCAAACTTTTTGATGGTCTGGTTTGATGGGCTGGCGCTCTGGTGAACGCCAGCCTTATTAAAATGAGATTAAAAGATATTTGGAATACGGATGTCAGCTTCATTTAGCAAACATTCAAGCATATGAACTCTTCCTATACCGTTTCCGAAGAGATAGTCGGTTAAATCCGATTATCACGTTTGAGCTGTATTATGGAAAAGAACCATGGGATGGGCCAACAAGTTTGTATAGTCCCTTTTTATGACGATTTTTTTATTCCTTCTCAAAAACTGCCTCTAGTGTAACCGACGAGCTTACATAAAATTTCAGCGTTTGAGCAGTGGTATCGGTAATCAGCCCACTATCGGTTTTCCAACCAATAAATCGATAACCTTCCGAAGGAATGGCTGTTACTGTCACGGAGGTATTGGCAAAATAGATACCTTGGAAGCTAGAGCTAAGGTCGAGCTTTCGTTCATTTAACAGAACTGTTCCCATATCTGAGTCGTCTGTGGTGATAAAAAGTATATTACCGGCGTCCAAATCAAAAGCATTCCTAAGAATCTTTGGCATAGCACTATAGCGCAGGGTGAGATATCTGGAAAGCTCATCTACTTTATCGGCATAGTAGCTTTCCGTATCTTGACCTGCAATCCAATCCGGACCGAAACGCAGAAACGTGTCCGGCATCAGCTGTAAATATGGCTCGGCCATTTCATTCAAAACCGCTTTTGCATGCTTTGGCTCAAAGTAAATATTTCGCATGTCACATAGGGCGAGAATCAATTCGCTACGGAATTCTTTATTGTTTAAAAGGGAGCGAAATAGCTCGATTGGTACATAGTGTTCAATATTGTATAAACGTTCCTTGTCAGAGGAGGGTTCTAAGCGGGATGTAATATTATTTTCTGAAGCGTTGTCAGCCCCACTGTATATGCCGGTAGAAAAGTCGTTGTCATATGCGGCAAAACGCCATTTGCCATCGGAGTATTCGGATGTGTTATCTGCATTTCGAACACGCCACATGCGCCAGTTGTTATTTTCAAATATGCTATCCTGATTCGCGATGTAGAGCTCAAAAGCAAAGTAATCAACGAAGGAACCGATATCAATCATTTCGCAAGCTTTATCATATGCTAGTGGCTTAGACATATCGTTTTGGGTAATGAACTCATACATATCTTGGAAAAGAACAAGGTCTTCCTCTTCACCTTCTTCTACTTCGCCACGTTTAATTATGACAACATTCTTATTATCAACACCATAATTATTTTCGATGAGGTTATCGGTATAATCTTCTGTGATGGTGTACATACCCCAGTATTCTCCATTGATAAAAACAACACAAGGGGTGGATTGCTGAGTCATAAAGCGTGCATCGGAAGCCAGAGTCTGCAAATATGGATCACGAAGACGGGCAAAATCTGCATCGTTGCCACCGACACGTAGTACAAAAGATTTGTACTTGGTAATGACCTCTCCATCGGAATTCAAATTGCCGGGGATTAGTTCGTAGATTAGATTCTTCTGACCATATTCTTCTCTTGCAATGAGCTTTAAACTCTTCTGTGCCTGGTTACGCGAGGCACCGCCCATGATGCGGATTCCCATGTTTTGCTTGAAGCCCGCAGTACCATCTGCTGTAATAAGTTCTACGGAAACCGGACGCTCCCACTCTTTTCCGCTATTGGAGTAGTTGCCCTGCTTCTGCCAGCCATCTAAATACAGTCTGGATGAATCCTCTGCAATCCAGTCATCGTAGGTTTTTCCAAGAACATAAATACCAGTTTCGTAATCGTAGAAGTTTTCAAAGTCTGTGCTAATAGAAATGATTGGGACATCACCGTATTTTTCTCTATCAAGTCCAACAAAATAAGTGGCATATGCCAACGGAGTAGTGGTTCCGTCCGGAAGATAAGCAATCGCCCGAATGACAGTGCCCTTATCCACACGGAAATTAGGAATGTAATTATTGCTGGCGCTGATACCCTGCTGAGCACTTAACACATTTTTTGCATTGGCTTTTGATGTGACACTAATTGGATTCTCATACAGCGTAGATGCTTTGTCAGGCGTACTGCCATCTAAGGTGTAGTAGATAGAAGCACCTTCTATATTGCAGGTGAGGGCAACCTCCTGACTTTCTTCATAGAAGCCGCTATCCAGGCTGAAGCTGACATAATTCCCTTCTGACAGAGCTTCACTGGATTTGGTATCGTCCGTCACGTCATTACTACAGCCGGCAAGTGTGAAAATAAATAGAACCAATAACAGAGAAGTCACAAGCTTTTTCATAAGGGTGTCCTTTCTTCTTTTTAGTGGAATTATCATGTTATGTAATAATATTAGTATATAGCATTTTGGGGTTTGGGACAAGAATTACTGGAAAGTAGAGTAAGTGCTTAATAAAAAAGTACCCCTTTTTATACACAATCTGTCCCACAATGTTGACAAAATGTTGCGTAACGCGTTAATGCTTTTTTGCCCACTCTATGATATAATTCAGCTTGTAAGGTCAGAACATGCGCAAGGGAATGCCGATGCTGGCGTAAGTCGGCAAATATCCTTGCGTCACAATCTGTTTTTAGGGGATGGGAACAGATTCACGGACGTATCGTCCAGAACTTCACATGATGAAGAAACTGAATACAAAGGGAGGCAGTTAAATGAGTTAGAAGACATACATAAGCAGTGCCTTGGGGAGAAGATACGAAACCAAGATAGAGAGGATGCTATGGATATGGATAAAGATGAAACTTTAAAAAACTATTTTGAAGACAACTCGCGATATGCAGATATAATTAATGGAATCGGATGTGGTGGAGAACAGTTGGTACAAGCAACTGACCTGCAAGAGGTGGATAGTGGAGCCGGCAGGAAGTCAAGAGATATGCTTCGAAAAGCGGGATTTGGTGCAAATTTTGCGTTGGTGGGCATAGAAAACCAAGAAAATATGGACTATGAGCTTCCGCTTCGATGTATGCGATATGACGCTTTTCATTATCAGAAACAGGCCAATAAAATTGGCAAAGAAGTACTGCAACATCAGAAAGACGGAGGAAAGTTAGAATCCGGTGAATTCCTATACCGTTTCCGAAGAGATAGTCGGTTAAATCCGATTATCACGTTTGTGTTGTATTATGGAAAAGAACCATGGGATGGGCCAACAAGTTTGCATGATATACTTGATTTTTCTGAAATTCCAGATAAACTTAAGAATATAACACCGGATTATCCAGCAAATGTTATAGACATACGCAGATTTGAAAATACTAAGGTGTTTAAAACAGATGTGCGTTATGTGTTTGACTTTATTCGTTGTTCGGAAGACGAAGACAAGCTTTTTGATTTAATTAGTCAGAACGCGTATTATAAAGATATGGATATAGATGCATTCAATGTAATAAAGAAATATACAAATTCAAAAGAATTGATAGGCAAGAAAGAGTATCAGGCAGAAGGGGGAAAGGTAGACGTGTGTAAAGCAATTAGAGATTTGATGGCAAGTAGTAGAGAAGAAGGCAGAGCAGAAGGCTTCAACAACGGCGTTGAGGAAACCTTCCGCAAC
>CAYMYV010000147.1:0-5699 GCA_964394775.1 uncultured Lachnobacterium sp.
TGCCCAATTATTAAGGATTCTACTCCGGGCCCACTTCATATATGGATGGCTACAGAAGAAAGCGAAGGCTATATACAGTGTGAAAAACTTGCATTGTTGGATATGTCGGTTCGTGGATATAAGAAAGTGGATAGATTGCCAATTCCAGAAATGATTAACATATCTGATGCTATTCAGGGAATTTTTGAATATATTTGATGAATGTTTATCATCATGCAACCAGTGGTTGCACGCACTGATATAATAGCAACACTAAGTTGGTTCAATAATCGGTAAACTACTGCTATGATTATGAAACAGGAGGTGTTAAGAATGGCTTTAGGAGATAATATACAATATTTACGTAAGGTAAATAACATTACGCAAGAGGAACTTGCAGAAAGGCTTTCGGTTTCAAGACAAACCATTTCGAAATGGGAAATGAATCAGGCATATCCTGAAATACCAAAGCTTATAGAGATAGGAAATGTATTTCATTGCAAGGTGGATGAGCTGTTAAAAGAAGATATGGATAAAAGCAAGGACGTTTATTCAGAGATAACATTGAAAGAAATTCCCGGATTTCGCATGGGACGATATGTTATTATTTCGCACAATCCAGAAGATGATGTGCATGCCTACATGGATAGATGGGCGGAATTAAGTGGGTTAAATGCGTTTACAGATTATAATCCAAAACAAATTGGATGGGATTTTCCATTTGTATCTGCAGAGCAGCAAAATTGCTTTGGATTAAGAGGCTATGTGGCAGCTTATATATTGCCAGATGGATTTGAGCCAAAGTGTGGCGGTGTGGAAATTGCAAGTCAAGGGGCTGCTAGGTATGCGAGCATAACGATTTGCGATCCATTTGCAAGAGCGTTTGAATATATTCCAAATGCGTATAAAAAGATTTTGGAATACTTAAATGCAAGTGGCTTTAAGGAAAATGTAAATGGCGAATACCTGTCATGTTTTGAGTATGTATATGAAAAAGAAAATACTACATACATGGAAGTATGTATTCATGTTGACTCTGTGGGGTATGCAAATTTATTTACGCCCTTGAAGTAACTTCTTTCTTGGCAATATATGAATAATAACTTGCATAGAAAATGGAATTGGGTGAAAGGGAGTAAGATTAAGTGATGAAGATTGAGACAGAGAGACTATATATTACAGAATTTAACTTAGATATGGCAGAAGCAGTACATAAGAATTCCTTAGATGAGGATAATCGCAGATTCGTACCGGATGAGGTTTTTGAAACTGTTGATGATGCTTATGAAACGATTGAATATTTAATCAGCCAGTATAACGGTGGAGAAGGCCCATTTGTCTATCCTGTAATTACCAAAGGCGGTGAAAACATTGGATATGTGCAGTTAGTTGAGGTAGAGGATGGCTGGGAAGTCGGTTATCATATCGCGAAGGCATACACAGGAAACGGTTTTGCTACTGAGGCTCTTATGGCCTTTTTACCTGTGGCAGCAGAAATGAAGGGTTTAGATAAAGTATATGGTATATGTTTGCAGGAAAATGTTGCTTCTGTAAAAGTGATGGAAAAGGTAGGCTTTGTGAACGTATATACAGGAATTGGGACTTATCAAGGAGAAGAAAGACCAATTGTAAAGAATGTGTGGGAGTATAAATGTAAATAAGGAGATTGCTTCAGATGAATGCTCAGGTAAAAGAGTTAATAGATAAATATCCAAGTGAAATCATTGATATGTACAATGATTTGAGAAAATTGATTTTTGAAAGTGTCTCATGCGAAATAGAGGAAACCTTGTGGGCGAAGTTGCCAAGCTATTATGTTGGGGAATCTTTTGTGCGACTTATTCCATTTAAAGACCATATTAACATTGAGGCACAGGCTGTAAATCAACATAAGGAGGAATTAGAAGGTTACAAAATTACTCCTAAAGGGATGGTGCAGATTTATTTAAAGCAAGAAATTCCATATGCTGTTTTAAAACAGATATTTGTAGAAACTTTAATGTAACAAAAAGCGATTCGACAGAAAATCTGAGGAATTCATTTGTGTTTATACTAAGGAGGAGAATGGGATGAGCAAAATGTGGAAGAGTTTTGTGATAGGAGCTCTTGTGATGTGTTGTCTTACGGCGTGTCGAGGAGTAGGAGAACAATCGATGACAGGAACACAGGATACGGATGAAACTGTAAGTTCAACTGATACGATGCAAGAAACAGAAACACAGACAGAGACACAAATAGAAACACAAACAGAAACAGTTGATCCTGAGCAAGCAGAGAAAGAACGAATTATTACGCAGATGAACCTATACAGGGCAATTGTCGAAAGCCTGGGAACACATGAATATGGTGATAGTATAGCAATTAGTGCAGGAAATTATGATGTGGTATATGATAGTTTTGATCGGGTATATAGGAATAATGAGGCATTGGAATATGCTTATCATAAATTGATTGAGCTCGAAGAATTGGATTCTTTGCTTAACGAAGAGGATTGGATAAGCTATGTACCTTATGGCAGCATTCCGGATTTTGACAGGAAGAGCTTCCTGGAGAAGTTTTATATTGTAGAGGATGTTCCAATTAAGATTAAGTGCGAGACATCCTATGATGATGCAGATCTTCGTATTGATGAAGATTGGGTTACATTTCACTACAATACGGATGGAACACTGTGCTATATTGATAATGGTGTAGAAAATCTGGACGAATATCGGCTTCATCGCAAAGCAAGTTTTCAGGATTTGTATTATTATTACCAAAACGATAAGATTGTCAAAATGTATTTTGGAGAATATGAGGACAAAAGTGCTCATTGGGTACGTGAATATGATAAGGCAGGTCTTTTAAAAGTGGAATATATTGCCGGTAACCCAATACCTGATCGAATCGACTATACCTATAACGAATCTGGGCAGCTGATAGCGTCTGCGATGTATTGTCAAATGGACAGCATTGAGGAAATATATCCGGAATTAAGCCAAGGATATTTTACGGACTATACTTATGATGAAAAAGGTCTTTTGATAAAGAAAGAAGAAAAGCATATGCAGTGTACGGTAGATGGAAAACCGCGATATTGTCATTATAGTAATACGTGGGAATATACCTATGATACTTCCGGGAAAGTGGTATCGGTAGTGTTGACAGGACGTGCATATTTGGAGACTGATAGTGAGCAAAATCTTGTAAAATTGTCAAGTCTTAGTACCTCGTATATTACTTATACATATGACGATGCAGGTCGTCTTGTGACAAAGACAACCATAGATATGCCACGAGAAGAATATGATATTCCAGGTTATGTAGGGCAGAAGCGAGTGCAAGTTGAAACTTATATATATGGGGATTATTATATGTATGGCCAGTATGATGAGCCTTAATTGCAATATACAAAAAGACGGAGAAAATCTTAAAGATGTTTTCTCCGTCTTTTCTACATTAGCATATTTTGTTGTCTTTTTCAAGACTTGTACTCCGGTAGATATAGGAGTAATAAATATATTATAAAGTGTAAAGTGGGGAAAAGTTTTATGTGCAAATCGATATGTGGAGCGGAGTGTTCTAACTGTGGAATGCAGCAAATGTGCAAAGGTTGTAAAGAAACAGGCGGATGTCCGTTTGGCGAACAATGTTTTGTTGCAAAGTATATCAGTGTTGGCGGGATGGATATGTTTTTGGAATTCAAAAAGACATTGATGCATGAGTTCAATGAGCTTCATATTCCGGGTATGCCAACAGTAACAGAGTTATATACACTTACAGGAAATTTTGTAAATTTGGAGTATACTCTTCCAAATGGTCAAGTGGTTAAGCTTTTAAATGATAATAGCATTTATCTTGGAAATCAATTGGAATGCGAGGGAGATAGAGAACGATGCTATGGAATCGTTGGAGGATTGGATTTTCTAGTTGTTTGTACATATGGTGAGAATGGACAAAATCCGGAATTAGTAATGTATAAAAAAAGATAAATAGCAGGGGGAAAATCAATGCGCACAATACTTGTTATGGATGAAAAGAATTATACAGATGATATGCCAGTATTTGAACGAGTTGGAGTTCGAGCGATTATTCGAAAGAATGGCCTACTTGCCATGCAGCAAAGTGCCGCAGGAGAGTACAAGATTCCTGGTGGTGGCATGGATAAAGGAGAGACCATTGCCGAAGCTTTAGCTCGAGAAGTAAGAGAAGAAACAGGGCTTTTAATTAAGCCGGAAACCATGCAAGAACTCGGTGAGATTATTGAAGTGCGCAGAGATATTCATGATGATGGCAAGAAATATATTGCACACTCTTTGCATTATATGTGTGACATTGAAGAGACAATAGTTGAAACAGAAATGACAGAGAGTGAAATCAGAAAAGGATTTCATTTGGTTTGGGCGGATATTGATACTATCATTAAAACCAATGAAGCACTTTTGAAAGAGAAGTGGAAGTATCGTGATGTGGAGTTTTTGAAGTGGTTGAAGGAGGAAAACAGTAATGAAAACACTTGAGGATTACATGAAACTACCATACAAAATTGAATTAATTCCGGATGTGGATGAAGGTGGTTTTGCGGTATCATGTCCAGAGCTTCCAGGCTGTCTTACTTGTGGTGAAACCATTGCAGAAGCAATGATAAACATTGAAGATGCAAAAAGGGAATGGATTGGAGTTGCTTTAGAAGATGGAATTGCTGTACCCGAACCAAATGCTCTGGAAGATTATTCAGGACAATTTAAACTCAGAATTCCCAAAAGTCTTCATAAACAATTGGCGGAACATTCAAAGAAGGAAGGTATTAGCATGAATCAGTATTGTTTATATCTTTTGAGTATGAATGATGCTTATAGGACAAAGTAAGAGGAGAGTAACATTTATGAAATGGTTTATTGCATCTGACATTCATGGGTCAGCATATTATTGCGAAAAATTAATAGAGGCATATAAAAGGGAGCAGGCAGATAAAATCTTGCTTCTTGGTGATGTGTTATATCACGGACCGAGAAATGATTTGCCGGAAGGATATGCTCCAAAACAAGTGATTGCCATGCTTAATCCGTTAGCACAGGATATATTGTGCGTGCGTGGCAACTGTGACACAGAAGTAGATCAAATGGTACTGGAATTTCCAATTCTTGCAGATTATGCGATTCTAGCAGATTATTCGAAGGCTTCGGAACAAGGAACCCAAAGTACAAGGAAATCTATAATTTACGCTACCCATGGTCATGTGTATAACAATGGAAACCTGCCACCGCTTCATAAAGGAGATATCCTTTTACATGGGCATACCCATGTGCCAGTCTGCGAGCAGTTTGAAACACACACTTATATCAACCCAGGCTCGGTGTCTATCCCGAAGGAAAATTCGCCACATAGTTATATGACTTTTGATGGAGCGGTATTTTTGTGGAAGACTTTGGAAGGGGAAGTGTATAAGGAATTTAAACTAGACTAGACATGCTATGTCTAATGTGTAAAAACGGTATTTTCTCACTTTATGTCGTGTTTTACCGAGTGTTAGAAAGGTATTCTGTCGTTGAAAGGAGGAAGCGAAAATGGATATGATTAAAACAGGAATTTTCCTGAAAGAGCTTCGAAAAGAAAGAGATATGACCCAGGAACAGTTAGCCGAAATATTAAATGTTTCTGGAAGAACAGTTTCACGATGGGAAACGGATTGAGATATAATAGTGACAAGCTTAAGAAAGCCTTATAAATAGGGCGTTTCA
>CAYMYV010000148.1:0-5691 GCA_964394775.1 uncultured Lachnobacterium sp.
TTTTTCAAATTGTTTAGTCAAAGCACTTAGAAAAACTTATGTTTGAAATACGTGTTGGCAAATATACTGTACTTGTGCAATTTGTCAAACATAATTTGTAAAAGTACCTTTTGACACCCGAATCCTATAAGGAAACAAAAGGGGCTGTCGCAACAGCCCCTTTATGGTATAGGTATAATATACTCACTTTATTCATTAGATAAAACGTATCTGTTCTTTCCGTCTCTTTTTGCTTCATAAAGAGCGTTATCTGCTTTTGCATACAGTTCTTCCAATGTTCTTCCGTTTCCAGGATAAGAACTAATTCCAATACTACCTGACAAATCAGCGATTGGATATTTACCGGCCACCTTCTCAAACACCTTCAACAAATCCTTTGCTTTCTTCTCCACCATAGATAGCTCTGATACATTTCTCATAAGTGCAAAGAATTCATCTCCGCCAATTCTTCCTACCACGTCGGTATCACGGAAGCACTGCTTAAGCTCAGTACCAAGAGCTATTAAGAATTCATCTCCAACCTGATGACCTAATGTATCATTTAGATTCTTAAAATTATCAACATCAAACATAAATAAGGAATGCAGACTATCTGATTCATTTGACAATATCTGTTTGATATATTCCATCGTAGTTTCACGATTTAGAAGCATGGTCATCCTATCCATTTTTGCAGCAACAACAAGCTTTTGTTCTTCCTGCTTAATGGCATCGATATCTTTTGCTGTAAGCATGGCACACAAATGTCCACTTTCTACATCTGTCAAAAAACGCACTTCATTACGAATCCAACGTGTCTCACCATTTGTCATACGGCGCTTATATTTAAAAATTATATAACTTCTACCGCTGGCATATATATTCCATAAAAAGCTTGGAGAAAAATTACGATAAAACTCAGCTGCATCACACTCTGTATCAAGAATGGATTCTATTGCTCCCTTACAAAGCTCTTCTACTGTTTGACAAGCCTGTAAAGTACCCTCCTCGATATATTGACGTCTTTGACTAATAATGCGCCAATCATCCACATCAATATAAGATACTGCAAAAGTATCCTCCGGGATTTCAAATAAATATGATAATTCCTGTTGGTATCTCTGACGGGCCAGATAATCTCTTGTAATATCCTTGGTAACACCAAGTAAACCAATGATATTATCATTGGCATCCTTTAAAATATATTTTGAGGTCGAACCATATCTGGCCTTACCATTATCATCTGTTATAGGCTCCATATAGTCGATTAGATTTTTCCCTTTGTCTAATAGCTTGTGATCGTCTGCCACATATCTTTTTGCAAGATTTTCATCATCGAAAATTTCCAAATCCGTATGACCAATAATCTCATCCGCTGAGGATTTACCAACCATCTTAACAAATGGCATAGATGCAGCCTGATATACCAGGTCTGCATCCTTTAAAAATACCATATCTTTTGAATTATTCAGTATTGAAATAAATGCTGCATGAATCAAATTATTATTCATATTATCTACCCTTGTTTTAACTGGAATCTTGATACTAAGTCATGCATAGACATTGCCTGTGCAGAAAGTTCCTGGCTAGTTGCAGAAGATTCCTGCGCCGCAGCTGAGTTAGACTGTACAACCTCTGAAATACGTGCAATGCCTGCATCTGCCTGTTCTACAGCATATGCCTGATCCTCTGAGTTCTCTGATAATGTCTTACTTGTATCTGCAATTCTCTGGATTGCATCTACAACGCCATCTAATACTTCTGCTGTACGATTTGCGACCTTGCTTCCTTCTTCAATTTCGAACAAGGTATTCTCTACAAGTACTCTGGTATCCACTGCCGATTTTGCACTCTGGTCAGCAAGATTACGAATCTGATCTGCTACAACAGAGAAGCCTCGTCCGGCTTCACCAGCTCTTGCAGCTTCAATAGATGCATTCAACGATAGCAGATTTGTCTGACTTGCAATATCTTCAATTTCAGAAATAATGTTTTCGATTTTCTTAGAGGTCTCACTAATACGCTTCATGGATTCAACCATGTTACCCATTTCCTGACGGCTGTGCTGTGCATCATTTGCACACTTCATTGCCTGGTGGTAAGCCTCATCCACATTGGTCACATTATCTCTTAAGCCATCTGATACGGTATTCATCGTTGCAAGCATTTCCTGTACTGAAGCAGCCTGGTCGGTTGCTCCTTCTGCAAGTTCCTGTGCGGCTTCCGCAAGGTTTGTTGCTCCAACGTTAACCTGAGTTGCTAATTCTTCTACTTCCTGTAAAGCAAGACTAACATTGTTGTTCATATTATTGATTGCAATCAATAGTCCGGACAAATCGCCACAATATGCGATTTCACAATCAGATTTTACATTAAAATTACCATTTCCCATCTCCTGACAAAGTCGCTCTACATCAAAAATAATCATCTGAAGTCGCTCAGCCATATCATGAGAAGCATTCATAAGACCCGCGATCTCATCCTTTGCACCAGAGGTTGGGAAAGGTGTTTTGATATCACCTTCTGAAAATGCTTCAAATCTTTTTTCTAATTCCGCTAATGGCTTTGAAATGCCCTTCGAAATAACACTTGCAATACGCTTTGCACCGATACTTGCACCAATAATTAACGCAACCATTACGATTAAACAACCAACTTCAAGTGCTTCTAATACCACTTCCATCTCATGCTCTTTTTCGACGTTGATATTCATAAGCTCTAATGTTGCTGAATCCAGTGCATCATATAAAGGGGTCAACTCCTGAATAGCCATCTCCTGTGCTTGAAGAGAAAGCGTTTCATCTGTAGTAGCACCAATACTAATAACCTCTGCTTCTTTTTCAAAATATGCATTTAACGCGAGCTTAATCTTATCATAAGCTGCTTTTCCTTCATCTGTAACCATAGTTGGATAGATATCATTTTCAAGAATCTCGTATGTTTTTGTTTTATGTGCAGCATGCTGCTCTGACATAAGGTCAATCTCTTCCTGACTATCATAACCAATCATACCACGCATATTTGAACGACACTCTGCATATTCATTCATGAATAATGCAATATCCCCCTGTGGTAATGCATAGTCTTCCATTGCCTTCTCAAAGTTTGCTACTGTTACTACCAGGGAGATAATACCTACAACAGAACCAATTGAAGCGATTAAAATAATGATATTAAATGCTTTTCTCAAGCGTTCTTCAATTCGCATTCCTTTAAAATTCAAATCGAAAAATCCCTTTTTCTTATTTGTATTTTCTTTACTCATTAGTCTATCTCCTTTCAGCGCATCATGTCAGAAAATTCTTAAGCTAATTCTAGTACCTTTTGCCCAGTTTTTCAATGTTTTTTTGTCAATTTTTGCTATTATTCTACAAAAAGCAATCTCTTATCTGACAGAAATTTTATCCAGAATTCCTGTCAGATGTGCTATCGTTACACCATAATTTGTCATCGGAAGCTGTAGCTTTTTTGCTCTATCAATACGATTCATAATATATTTTCGATTAAACATGCAGCCGCCGCATTGAATCACTAAATCATATTCTCCCAAGTCCACCGGAAAATCAGTTCCACTTACTATATCAACAGCAAGACCTGTTCCAAATCGTTTCTTTAACATATTCGGTATTTTCACTCTTCCAATATCCTCAGATAACGGAGCATGTGTGCAGCACTCTGCGATTAAAACCTTTGAATTCTCTGTTAAGCTGTCAATCGCTTTTGCACCTTCGATATAATATGGCAAATCACCCTTATAAGCCGCAAAAAGCACAGAAAATGAAGTAAGCATACTGTCTGCCGGCTTTTTGTCATATACTTCTTTAAATACCTGTGAGTCTGTAATAATCAGCTTTGGCGGTTGCTTCAATTGCTCCAATGCGCTCGACATTTTATCTGTAGTTACGGATATGACAATACATTGTTTATCCAAAAGATCGCGAATTGTCTGTACCTGTGGCAGAATCAGCCTTCCCTTTGGTGCCTGAATATCCTGTGGCATAACCAACATAACCACATCGGATTCCTTCACGAAATCTCCTGTAATTGAGCTCATCTCAAAATCCTCAGGACATTTTCTTATCAATGCTTCCTTCACAGCATCCATACCTTCGCCTGTTTTGGCGTTCATGTATAAAGGTGTTTCCTTGGTTAATCTGGTAATTGTCTCAACCAGCGCATCATTCAATGTATCATCTAACTTATTAATTACCATTAATACCGGTACATTTTTCTTAAGGAGATACGTATACCATTCCTTTTCCTCAGAAATATCATCATTTGACGACGAAGCCAAAAGAATAACTGCAATGTCACATTTCTCAGCAGCAAGAAGCGTTTTTTCTTTTCGAGCTTCTCCCAAAATTGTTGTATCATCAAATCCTGCTGTATCAATCAGCACACACGGTCCTAGAGGAGATATTTCCATTGCCTTCGTCACAAAATCTGTAGTAGTACCTGCCATATCTGACACAATCGAAACCTGCTGTCCTGTAATTGCATTCATAAAAGAGGATTTGCCACTATTTACTTTTCCAAAAATCCCTATATGTAATCGATTCGCACTTGGTGTTTCGTTTAAATTCATATATTACCTTTCTGTATGCACTGTTCTCCTATAATATTAGAAGCGGAAATCTCGTTTTCCTTCTGCAATATCGTGAATATACTCCGTTGCGGTCTGTTTCACCTTTGGATTAGGAATATTCTCTAATTCCTTCTCAATTAACTTCATACCAATTTCTTTAGTTTCCGGACTCGCATAATCCTCCAAATATTCCTTGAGGGTCATAAGCGCATTTGGATGACAGCAATTTAGAATCTGCATATTCTTGCAAAGTGTCATGAATCGGTCACCCGTTCTGCCTTCACGATAGCATGCAGTACAAAAGCTTGGAATATATCCTAGCTTCATCAGCCAATTTACTACTTCATCCAAGGTTCTATTATCACTTACATCAAACTGTGCAGAGGTAACATCCTCTTCGGTTTCCGGCTCAGCATAACCACCAACACTTGTACGGGATGCACCACTAATTTGAGAAACACCAAGTGGTAATACCTTTTCACGGACCTCCTGTGATTCCCTTGTAGAAATAATCATACCTGTATACGGTACTGAAATACGAATTAATGCACAGATTTTTGCAAATATATCATCATCTATTCCGTTATCAAAGGTATCAGGGTCAATATCATCGGCACGTTTCAAACGTGGAACACTGATGGTATGTGGTCCGACACCATGTACCGCTTCTAAGTGCTCTGCATGCATCAATAGTCCTGCAAACTCGTAACGGTATAATTCCAAGCCAAACAACACACCTAAACCAACGTCATCAATACCGCCCTCCATAGCTCTGTCCATTGCCTCTGTATGATATGCATAATCATGCTTAGGTCCGGTTGGATGAAGCTCTTCATAGCTTTTTTTATTGTAGGTTTCCTGAAATAAGATATAGGTTCCAATTCCTGCATCATGAAGCTTACGATAATTCTCTACAGTTGTTGCAGCAATGTTTACATTCACACGGCGAATAGCACCATTCTTGTGCTTGATGCTGTAAATCGTATTAATACAATCCAATATATACTCAATTGGATTGTTCACAGGGTCTTCCCCGGCTTCAATTGCAAGACGCTTGTGTCCCATATCCTGCAATGCGATAACCTCTTTTGCCACTTCTTCCTGTGTCAGTTTCTTTCTGGCGATAT
>CAYMYV010000149.1:0-5659 GCA_964394775.1 uncultured Lachnobacterium sp.
AAAGGCACGAAGTGCGCTATAATTCATTCCCTCAATATGTACAACCGCCAAAATATTACCCTCTATATCCATTTCCGAAAAATATACGTCCGCATCATCGAAAATGTATTCTGTACTTTCCACTTCAGAACCTCTTGTGAAGACAACAAATAGTATTTCTCCAACACATCCTTTGGTAAACATGTAAGATGCATCCTTGGCAAGGTCGTCTAATCCAGCATTCCTTAATCCCTCCAAAATCATATCGTCAGACAATATACAGTTATCATAAACTATCGGCTTTTTTCAATCGACTTCAAATTTTCATCAAACCATAGTTTATCTTCTATACAAATCGTTCCATCTGCATATCGTACAAAGCTATTTATTCCAAACCCATTTCGCAAATTCGTTTGATGAATCAATAATTACTTCTCCGTATAAAAAATCCATTTCTTCCGTAATATCACCTATGTCTAGTGTAATATAATATTTTGTTGAATCCTCTTCTGATTCATAAATATTTATTTCACTCACCCAAGCAATACTATCCGTTTCTGCAAAACGTAATTGCAAATAGAAGGTAACGCCATCCTCATGAACCCTTGTGTAACCATCATGGATTTCATTCGCATAATTATCGTCGGTATAAATCGCACTCGTATCTCCCATCGCCTGAAGTAAATGTTGAATCAATTCTTCATCACTACTCTCTTTTAAAACATTTGTTCCTTTGCCAAGATTCTCCGAACTGTTTATATCGATGTAATATAATTCAAGCCCTTTTATTGTCCAATCCTCCAAAACATTTACTTCGTATTCTGGATTTTGCAAGATGAGATGGTCAGAAAAACTCATTGGAACCATTTGAAAAATTTCTGCCAGGATGAACTCTTTTTCTGAGATTTCATCAATACTGGTATACCTAAAACAATGTTTCGATGACTTTATATCTTTGTAGTATTGCCCCATCGGCTCTCCCTCTATTAGGCAAACCAGATGGCGATCTTTGCAGCTATAGTCCACATACTCTGAATTAGATGCTATAATCTTTTCTCTTTCTTTCATTTGTGCGTCCCACCATAGAAGCAGACATATAAAAACACCTACTACTAATAATGCAAGCCCAACTATGATACAATGATACACTCTTCTTTTTCTCATTTCGTATTTCCACCTATTTGTTATTCTATATCTGCTTTGATATAAGGTAACCCTGATAGAGACTCATTTCCGTTTAATAAATTAACAACAAAACTCTTTTCTAATACTGTTCTTGATACTAACCTTAACATTCTCCTATAGCATAATTGCCTCCTTCTCCCCCACGCTAATCATATAAAATCACCTATTTTAATACAACCCAACTTGCGCAAACGTCGTCTAACTCGCGCAAACGTTGACGTTTTAGTAAATTCAAGATAATAACTTCATTATATATCACCCTATGGTATTTGAACATTCCGTATTTTGGGAAAATATTTTTCCCATTTTATTAAAGTTTTTCGAAAGCATTCTCCATATTCACAATTTTTCCATCCTGAACATACCCTCTTAGGGATGGATTTATCTGCGCAGACTCTAGAAGAAGACTTTTAATCTCGCTTGCGCTCACTTTAGAAGAGCAGGCGCTCCATAGCTGGGCTGCAATTCCGCTAACGAATGCGGTTGCATATGATGAACCTGAAGCAAAATATGTATTCCCCTCCCTATCCATCACCAATATATTCTCTCCCGGTGCCGCGATATCCACATCATTTCCATAATTGGAATAAGCACTTATCAGCCCCTGGTTATCAATTGCACCAACCGATATTACATTGTCCAAATCGTAATTCGCAGGATACAAGCATTTCTCCTCATGCGCATTTCCTGCTGCACATACAAAAAGCATGCTGCTGTCCTTCATTGTCTCATAGACAAGTGCGTTATCCTCTGACATGGTAAAACTACAATTTACCACCGAAGCGCCTAGGTTTTCGGCATATTCTATGGCTTCTACCAGCACCTCCGGCGCAATGTCTTCTTCATCAATTTTGATATTCAGCAGCAACACATTGGTTGTCAGCCCAGCATAATCTTCACTGTCACCTGCTATAATATTTGCAATTTCTGTAGCATGCATCGACCAAATGGCTTCCTCTTTTATCTCGTAGCTATTGCTAAAATCCCAGCCATTATAATCATCCACATACCCATTCCTGTCATTGTCTATTCCATCATCCGGTATTTCGTTTTCATTGACATATAGCTTCGATGATGCGCTTGCGCTTGCATAGATTCCACTATCTATGATTGCTAATATTACCGTCCTCTCACACGGCGGGACCCGGGTATACCCTATATCCATACCTGCCATTCCATACTTACTATTGATTTTTTGCCCATCATTGTATAGTGCCCATTGCTCTTCCTTCGACACCTGCGAACACCCAATTAAGGACAGACCTAATACAATGCTGACACTCATTGCGACTATTGACTTAATACGATACATCTCTTTTATTGTATAAGAGGAAGGAACCCACTACAAATATCAGCAAGTGGACACCCATTACAATCAAAGAGAAGAGCGGAGTAATATTAGCATAGCCGGTTGAATTTGTTAGGTATTGCGAATAGTTTGTATTTGCAAACAACGTAATTTTTAGAATCTGTGTATCCGGAAAAGCAGAGCACAGAAGCGAACCAAAGGTCGCAATTCCAAAGCAGGTACTGATTCCTAACAAATTGCTTTGTGTCAATATGGCAATAAAAATAGCAAGACTTGAAATAGCATATAGCGAAAGCGAATTATATAAAGCGCATAACACAAGCTGCGCGAGTACATTTCTATGTATCACTTCCTGTCCATTATAGTAGACATATTCCACCGAAAAATCATCAAATCCAAACATCATCCAGCCGCACAAAACCGCGCAAAGCATAAATATCACGATAAAAAGCGTAGATAGAATCATAATAGACAGATACTTTGACAAAAGAATCCTCCATCGCTTAGCTGACGTAACTACAAGGCGCGACATAGTTCCATTGGAATATTCCGTAGTAATCAGGTAGCAGGAAAGTGCTATTACACAAATCGTGATAAAAATGAACAAATCATTGGACTTTAACACCAACGTGGATGCACTCTTATTGAGCAGTGGCGGAATACCGTGGTCCAGCTGATATTGATACACCTTATTCTGATTAATTATATCCCCTATCATAGATTGGGAAGAAAAGCCCATCGTCGAATCATTTATCATCGAATTATTCATTTCAATTTCATTTTGCAGATAGAGCTTCCAATCCTCAAGCTGCCACTGTGAGAAACCGGACGTAGAATTCTTCGTATATATTCCAAGTAAAAAAACCAGGAAGAAGGAAAGACCTGCAAATGCAACAAGTATCTTTTTGGACAATGCTTTTGCTATTTCATTCCGTGTTAATATCATAATCTTATTCAATGCAGCTTTCCCCCATCATCTCAATGTATTGTCTTTCAAGGTATGAGCCTGTACTAAACTCCAGCATCTGAATGTCTTGTTCAAAAATCCGCCAAAAGAAATATGTAAGCTTCTCATTCTCAACCCTGAAGAAAAAAGTATCTGCCTCTCTCGAAAAAGAGGTTTCCAGCTTAAATAAAATCTCTTGCAGCACCTCTGGCTTGTCAACCCTGATGCAGATAAATGACTGATTTGCAGGCATCTCCTCTGCTTTCATAATTCTGCCATGATTAATGTAATAATTCATGGACGCGATTTTCGAAATCTCACTGAGATTATGCGACGAAATGAGAAAGCTCGTATCACATTCTGCGCACGTTCTCGTAATGATATCTCTTAAATCACTGACACCCTTTGGATCAATTCCATTAAAGGGCTCATCCAGCAAAACCACCTTCGGCTTATGTAATATCGCGAGCGCAACACTTAATCTTTGCTTCATGCCTAGAGAAAACGTGCATACCTGTGATTCTTTCCTATTATCTAATCCAACAAGCTCAATCACTTCCTCTATTCTCTTATCTGTTACAGGTAATAGCGAGGAAAAAATCCTGATATTCTCCATCGCTGTCAATTTGCCATAGAAATTCGTATTGCATAAGGATACTCCTATTTGTTCCATATAAGTCTCAAAGGAATCCTTAATAGAAATGTCATTCACAAATATATTTCCTGATGTAATTGCTGCAATTCCACAGCACAGCTTCATTGTTGTCGTCTTTCCCGCACCATTTGGCCCTATAAATCCCACGATTCTGCCATGCGGAATTTCAAGATTAATATCCTCTATTATGTTTTTTCCATTTATTGTTTTACACAGATGTTCAATCTTAAGTGCTGTACTCACAATTTTCCCTCTCTACTTTCTACTGTATTCGGTATAACAAAAGTCCGTAAGGCAAATAACTGCGCCCTCCAAATCAACCTCTTCCGGCAGTTCAACCAGGTAGGTATATTTAATATCCGATTTTCCGTAATCAATGCTTGTCCGCTTACACTCCCAGTATTCTTCACCAATTTGTATCAAAACCTTTCCCTGTACATATTCGTCACTACGAGTATCAAACGGAAAATTCTGCGATAGCATTGCTCCATTTAGAAAATCAATATCATTTTTTAGTGCCAGAGAAAATTGAAGTGCAAAGCCCTTCCATTCCACGCCCTGCACACCA
Source organism: uncultured Lachnobacterium sp. (assembly GCA_964394775.1). Classification (GTDB taxonomy): domain Bacteria; phylum Bacillota; class Clostridia; order Lachnospirales; family Lachnospiraceae; genus Roseburia. The sequence goes on from CAYMYV010000149.1 coordinate 4,643, forward strand.
ATTTCCAAATTCTGAATGCTCACTGCACTGTTATCTGAATGCCAATCAATCCGTATATCTTCTTCCCATACCTTTGCCTCAATATCATATTTTTCCTCATTCGCATCTACATAAACAAACCCATGAAATAAAAAGGAAAGAAAACCTGTGCTCACGAGGATGACGATAACCAAAATTATGATAGAGGCAAGAAAGACTTCTTTTTTCTTTTTCATCATTCCCTCTACTTATGGCTGGAAGTTTGAATATGGAATGGCTGTCGTTGTTTTGCCAAAGCCATCTTCATAGAGATTTGTGTCACTGGAAGCTCCTGTAAATCCCTTAGAGGTATTGGAAATTGTCAAATTGCAGTTTGCACTAAGAGAACCACCATCCTTGGCACTATAGCCTGCCTCTAGGCCGATATTAAATGCAGATATTTCACAGCTGTCATAGGTATGTCCGTATACCGTCTCCACATTGCCGTTGTAGTTTTTGAATGCATCGGTATACCAACCAACACAGCCAAAGCTGTAACCGATATATGTGTATGTAAATGTAAATCCATCCCATGACTTGATTAATGCCTGGTCCTGAATCTGGAATCCGATTCCATATTTTCCCGAACCGGTTGTTTTAGTTGTAGAAGATACCTGTGTGCCACTGGTAGGTGCAGTAGCATTACTAATGATACACTTCTGCGATTTTAAGCTTGCGCTGTATGTGCCGGAAGAATCCTCAATTACGAATCCATAACAATCATATCCGCCAATATCATATTTCTTTCCAACGGTTGGCCAAAATACGGTCCATTCATTGATATCATTTGGAAAAGTAGTATATCTACCGCTTGCATAGATTCCCCAGTATTTATTTGTAGAATTATAATAAATCTTTGGCGCATTCAGCTTCACATATGAACCATCACTTGCTACATACTCTGCCTGGTTCTCTTCCGGAATCTCTAACACATATACATTCATAGCTTCCAGCTTTGCATTCTTTTCCTCTTCCGATAAATCACTCAAAACGATTTCA
>CAYMYV010000150.1:0-5656 GCA_964394775.1 uncultured Lachnobacterium sp.
CGGACTCGCCTACTGCCTTTAAGCCCGCAAAGTGAATACAGCTGTCAATGCTCTCATTTTCAAAAATGTTATTCAACACAACTCTATCCAGAATATCACCTTTGTAAAACTTCACCTTTTTTCCTGTTAATTCCTCCACTCTTTCGAGGGATTTCTCTGAAGAATTACTTAAGTTGTCTAAAACAACCACTTCATATCCTGCATCTAAAAGCTCTACACATGTGTGACTTCCAATGTAACCTGCTCCACCAGTAACTAAAATTGCCATGAGATTCGCTCCTTTTCTTAATTATATTTCTTACTGAAAACAAGTTTATATCAAAGCAATTAATTTGTATATCCAAAAATGTATGCTATATATGTAAAAATGTTGCACAAAAACTATTTTGAGTTATAATTATATAATAAAATATGTAAATTTCAATTCGAACATATCGAGAAAGGTTTGCTATGAATCAAAATTACAAAAACTCCTATATCGTATCGGAAAAAGAATTGGTTTCTCTTTCTGTATATAATGTTGGCTTCCAAAAATGTGACCCTCTATATCAATGGGGGCCGGGAATCCGAGACCATTATCTCATTCACTATATTATTTCCGGTGAAGGCTATTATCATGTAAACAACGCTAAATTTCATTTGCAAGCCGGCGACTGTTTCCTTGTATATCCAAACACAGAGGTTACCTATTATGCCGATGAGCAAAATCCGTGGGAATATGCATGGGTTGGTTTTACCGGAAGTGATGCCGCAAGTATTTTACAGGCAACCGATTTTTCCAAGACCTCCCCTGTCATTACAAACACCCCGGAGGGCGAGGCATTACAGAATCAGATTCTAAAAATCTACGATGCCCGCGGCAATGAATTTGAACATGCCGTAGAAATGACCGGCCGATTATATACAACACTTGCAATTCTCATGCATAATGCCAAAAAAACTGCTGACTCAAATACCGCACAAAGCTATGTGCAAAAAGGAATTGAATACATAACTGCCAACTACTCCTATCCAATTACGGTAGAAGACATCGCCTCCTATGTAGGCTTAAGCAGAAGCCACTTGTTCCGTTCCTTTCAGACAGTGCTTGGTATATCCCCAAAGGAATACTTGACGGACTTTCGCATCAAACAATCTTGCTTGTTATTGGAACGTTCAGATTTATCGATTACTGCCATTGCAAACTCCATTGGATTTGATAATAGCTTATATTTTTCTAAGGCATTCCATAAAGAAAAGGGAATGTCTCCAAAGGAATACCGAAATATGAAAAAATAAAAAAACAGAGCATATCAATTTTTGTGATTTGCTCTGTTTTTCTTGTTTCTTAACTATGTATCTAATTATTCATACAAATCTGGTAACTCATCCAACGTAATTACATAATCATCATTATATATCGCATTTAAATCATCAAGATCGTTGCTTCCTGTGATGTGGTCTGTATGCCATGTCATAAACCACACCCACTTTGCATCTGCTTTTTCCAACTGCTCTACTGTAGGAATTCTTCCACATTCATGGAAACAAATCGGCATTTCATCTCCAACAACCTTCTTGACCTGACTGTACAGTCTACCATTTGCGCCATCATTATAGGAATCAGCACCTGCAATATCAACATATTCATCACCCGGATACCATTTTTCGTATCCATTTCCATTACCTGAGTATCCAAGAACCCAAATCAAATTATCAAGCTCCCAGTAATTTGTATAACGTTCATACATCAATATCCAAAGCTGTTTAAAATTTTCTGCGCCACCTTTTCCCCACCAGAACCAAGCTCCATCAAGCTCATGAAATGGACGCCATAGCACTGGGATATTTTCCTCTTTCAGTTCCTTCAAAGCCATTGCTGCCTTATCCATTCCCTCAATAAGTTTCTCGTATTCAGGTGTTCCTTCCGTAAGGGCTTTGTCCCAATCTGTAATGGTTGTATTCATGGATTCCGACCAGCTTCCGCTAAAATCAGAGCCACAATGCCAACAGATTGTTACAATTCCTCCACGTTCGTGCCATTCAATTGCACGCCGATTGACACCAGCAAAATCATCATTCATATAGTCTAATCCTCGAATCGCAGGATATTTACCAGTATGCTCATATATGTAATCAAACTCATACTGTTCACTTCCCATCCATGTTGATTCCTGCTGACCTGAAATAATTCCATTTTTATAGGTCTGACAAATATATTCATATAAGGCCTGTGCTTCTTTGGTAGCATCTGGATTTGAAAGCTTTACTCCAGTTTCAACGCCCGCAGTTTCACTCTCATTGTTCTCTGTCGTTGATTCTGTTCCTGAAGATTCTTCTGTCTGCAAAGGTTTATCCGTTATACCACATGCAGTCATAATAAACATGGAACTTACAACACAAAATGCTAATATTAATGATTTTTTCATGCTTCCTTACTCCTATGACTTATCATACTTTCTTTTAAACGATTTGCTTTTTCTTCACCCAAATAATAACATATATTTCCAAGTTCTTTTTCTGTAACAGCTTTTCCTATATTGACATGTGTCAAGTATTCAAGGCTCTCTTGCGAAAGATAATATGCCAAAAAACTAATTTGTTCAAAGTTCTCCGCTTTGCTGCCATTTACCTTTACCAATTCATCTAATATTTCTCTTTCCAAATAGCTTGATAAATTACAAATCTGGGCAAAGCATTCCACCTTATTGGCATTTTCCAAAGCCAATTTACACAACGTACTTTTTCTAAGAAAACTCGCAATCTCACACACCTGCGTAAAAGAGTCCGGCAAACTCAAATGCTCCTCTACGAGTGTCGATAATTCCTCCACCCCCATTTGCCATGCAACATCTTTTATCTGCGTAAATGTTTTCACTTTCTTTGAATTAAGTAATACCAGCTTATTCAATGCATCTTTATTAATATATGATGAAATCTGAATTATTTCTGAGAAATTCTCTACCAAATAACCATTTGCCACAGCAATGCTGCTTAAAACATCCTCTTCTAAATACGGAGCAGCATCAATCACTTGTGAAAAAGAATTTACACAAAGCGTTGAATCCTGTATTGCTTCCGTGATATCATCTGGTTTCATAATAGAGACTATCTCCAACAAATATGGAGTTTTTTGATGATCCGACACCTTACAAATTGCATCTGCTTGTCTCTTGTTATCTAGGATTTCATCTATACTCGCGTTGTAAAGCTCTGCTATTCTAACCAGATTCGCTATATCTGGCAATGTTTTTCCACGTTCCCAATAACTTACTGCTTGAAAACTAATTCCCAAATGCTCTGCAACTTCCATCTGTGTTAAATTTGCATTTCTTCTCAGCCTCGCTAATCGTTTACCTGTTTCTGTAGCGTCAAACATATAGCTTTCTCCCTAAAACTCTAGATACAACTATCATAATACTTTCAATTCTACTCTGTCAATGTTCCCCATGACAGCTTAGTAATAACTGCTTTTTCTGTAGAATCAGTAGTTCCCACAATCACTGCGCCTAAATCTGAAAAATCCTCAGTTCCATATGCCTTAATACATTCTTCAAGACTAAAATAAGATACATAGCCTTTCTCTGTCTCTGCCGTATAGGTTGGCATATTTACACTCGTCCATGTCCAGTTTGTAGCATCCTGAAATGCCAGATAAATCTTTTCTGCCGAGCCGGTATAATGAACAATAAAGCATCCACCGTCTGAAATGACAGAAGGTTCAAAAGTACCGCCTGCTTTTTTTGTGTATCCAACCAGTCCCATCGTCCATGCATTTGCAATTTCTGTTTCTCCGGAATAAATTGTTGTTTCAACATATGTTTGCTCTGCCATATGAGAATTGTCTACAATAAGGTTATTTGATGTATAGTTTTCATACAAATATGGTCCCAAAATATCCGCAAGCTTCATATATCCCTGAAGATTTGGATGCAGACCATCAAATACCAATTCCGGATTACAATATCCGTCCTCCTGTACAAATGAAGAATGTACATCTACATATGTAACGTTATTATTTTTCTCCGCAAATGCTTTTAATTCTGCATTAAGTGCCACGATTTTATCTTGTGAATTTGTATAGTATACCGGTGTTGTAGGAAGTACACTAACAATATAAATCTTCATCTTTGCATTGCTTGTCACAAGGGCATTGACCATAGTCTCATAATTAGCAATAATCTGAGCATTCGTATGATTTCTACCAATGTCATTAATGCCGCATAGCATTACCACGGTATCATAATTCTTACTAGCAATTTCATCAATTCTTGCTGCACATTCTTTCGTTGTTTGTCCGCCAATACCATAGTTAGAACAGTTTTCTTTGCCAAAAATACCATTCCAATCGATTCCACCAAGATGAGTAGTATCCACAAGTGGATTCTGCACAATGCTATCTCCAATAAATGCAATTCCTGTCTCGGCCCTGTCCCATGTTCCCTCGCTTGTATCAACAGGATTACCTTCACCTTCTAAATAAGCAATCTTTTTTAAAGTAACTGCTTTATCCTTTGCACAATATGCCTGTATCTGATCTAATCTGGCAAAATTTGTACCAAATGCTTTGGAGAAGGTTTCATAACTAAATATTGAATAATAATCTCCTGCCTCGTTCATCTTGGTATCATCCGGATAAACAGCCACCCAATTGGTCGCACCGGATGCACTTGCAAACGCAAGATAAACCCCATCCTTTTCACCGGAATACTCTACATAAATAGAGCTTCCCTCATTAATCTGTGATGCATCCCATTCCCCACCTACATGCTTAGTATAGAAAAATGTTAAATTTGTTCCCTGTGTACTTGCTGTTGCTGTTCCTGTATATAACATTTTCGCCTCGCTCAAATCAATAGATGTTGGAGACATCGCCTCTTCCTCTGGCATTGTTCCCCATTTAATTTCTGTAATTGTAACCGTTTCTGTAGATTGTGTTGTACCAACTGTAAAAGAACCCAAATCACTAAAATCTGTACTTCCATAAGTTGCTGCACAATCGTCAAAGCTAAAATACGAAATGAAACCGCTGTCCGTGCTTATCGTCAATGATGGTACATTTACGCTTTTCCACTCCCAATTCGTCATATCCTGAAATGCAAGATAAATCTGTGCTCTTGTACCGGAATATGTAACTGCAAAACAACCATTCTCTGTTATAATCGCAGGGTCAAAAACTCCACCTTCTGCATTTTTTGTGTAAATCGTTTCGCCAGTAGTCCATGAAGCTGTGATTTCACATTTACCTTCATAAACGCTTATGTATTCTTCCTGTGATTCTGTATCTTTCGATTCTGTTTCTTGTGATTCCTGTTCTGATGTTGACTCCGTTTCTCCACTAACAGCTTCACTATCTCCTGAAGAACCACAACCGGTAAACGTTATACATGCACTTAACATTAGACTCAATAAACCCACTAACTTTTTGTTTTTCACTTGTATTACCCTCCTTATAGTAAATCTTAGTATACACATTATATCCCTGCTCACAGACCTAAGTACAACAAGCAATACTTGAAATTCAAAAAAAGAGCCACCCTATTGGGTGGCCCTAATAAACTGAATTAGTTTAATTTGCTTTTTGCAACTTCTACTAAAGAAGCGAAACCAGCTGCATCTGTAACTGCCATATCAGCTAATACTTTACGGTTTAAATCAACTTCTGCTAATTTAAGTC
>CAYMYV010000151.1:0-5570 GCA_964394775.1 uncultured Lachnobacterium sp.
CCATCTCATTTCTTGGAATGGCAAGCTCCAGTTCCTCTTCCCAGTAACGTAACACATGTGTCTCTACGTGCACCATATCTGCTGCATCCGAAATCATGTAACGTACTTTCTCCACACTGTTTCCTCCTTACAATTCGTTATGCTATTCCTATGTGTTTTCAGAATGTTTCATGGAATTTACACTGAAAAAACATCATAAATATCACATATCAACCGAAAACCATCTATTCATATTATAGGGGTTGTCCCTTTCTCATTCAAATAAAATCGTTCGCCTTTTTTCGACATTTCCAGCACTTGAAACATCATCTCTTTCTATACATACATCTATAAGCTTATCCACAATATGGGTATAAAACAAATCTTTTCGTGTCCACTTTACAGAGTACATATTATCCAGAGCCGTTGGGTATATAGCGAAAAATCTCTTCAAATACCCTACTTTTTCGCCAAAATCTGGGTTTTCTCATCCACGAGACTGACATATACCCAAGCACATGATATTCTGGCAAAAAAAGAGAAAATTCTTGGGTATAGGAAACACATATTATTCTATATACCCAAGCCCTCCTACAATCATGAAATTATCATGATACTATCGCAAATACAGCACATCACAAGCATGAATCAATCATGATACTATTGCAAATACAGCACATCACAAGCACGAATCAATCATGAAACTATCACAAATACAGCACATCACCAGCACAACTATATAGAAATCCACAAATTCACTCCTAAAAAGCGTCCTTCTGACGCTTTTTGATGCGTCTGACGACGCAATTTCCTATAAGGACTTGGGTGTCAAAAGGTGCTTTCTAAAACTTGAATTGGCAAATTACACAAATACAGTTCATTTGCCAAACATAATTTATAAATGCACCTTTTGACACCCGAATCTTATAAGATAAAAGCTGCCCCGGCACGTAAGCAATCAAATCTGCTTGTGCTTGGGCAGCTCTTTTTTAATTCTAACTATTTCACTAATGCTCGAGGTTCGCAAACTTCGTGTACTCTGGCAGCCAAGCCAGATTTACGGTTCCAATAGGGCCGTTACGTTGTTTTCCAATAATAATTTCTGAGATACCCTTCAGTTCCGTATCTTTATTATAGTAATCATCTCGGTAAATAAACATTACCACGTCGGCATCCTGCTCGATAGCTCCGGATTCACGAAGGTCAGACATCATAGGTCTATGGTCCGGTCTCTGCTCCACAGCTCGAGACAGCTGTGACAGTGCAACCACCGGCACATTCAACTCTCTCGCCAGCGCCTTTAAGGAACGGGAGATTTCTGAGATTTCCTGCTGACGGGATTCGGAGCCGCGTCCGGAACCGGTCATAAGCTGTAAGTAGTCGATGATGATAATATCAAGACCATGCTCCAGCTTGTATTTTCTACATTTGCTACGAAGCTCGGAAATGCTGATACCCGGAGTGTCGTCGATAATCAACTTGGAATCACCGATAATTCCGGCTCCTTCTACCAGCTTCTCCCAGTCTGCATCTGACAGGTTACCTGTACGAAGCGCCTGGGCATCTACTCTGGATTCAAGGGAGAACAGACGGTTTACCAACTGTTCCTTTGACATTTCCAATGAGAAAATGGCAACGCTCTTGGCTTCATGGAATGCCACATACTGTGCAATATTCAGCACGAATGCCGTTTTACCCATAGAAGGACGTGCTGCCACGAGGATTAAATCCGATGGCTGAAGTCCCGCGGTTCGATAATCCAAATCAATGAATCCTGTCGGGATACCGGTTACTGTACCGGACTGCTTGGATGCTTTCTCAATTTTCTCCAAAGCATTCATAACTACTTCCCGGATTGGCACATAATCGCCACCTGTTCGGCTGCTTAAGAGCTTAAATACATCATGCTCCGTCTTATCCAATACGCTGTCTAAGGATTCTTTTCCGGCATAACATTCGTTCTCAATATCTTCCATAATGCGAATCAGACGTCTTTTTACAGCATTATCCTTTACAATTGTGGCATAGTACTTCACGTTTGCTGAGGTTGGTACTGCCGTAATCAAATCTCGCACGAATTCCAGACTGGAGATTTCCTTTGGAACATCTTTTTCTTTCAGTTTATTCTGCAATGTCACAAGGTCTACCGGCTGGCCTGCGCTATACAATTCCACCATGGCATCAAAGATAATCCCATACTGCTGATGGTAAAAATCCTCCTTAAGCAGCATTTCCATAGCGGTTATGATAGCGTCCTTGTCCATAATCATGGAACCGATTACGGACTGCTCTGCCTCAAGACTGTTTGGCATTATTCGCTTAATCAGTGTTTCCTCCAAGGGGAATTCCTCCTATCCTTCCACTACCTGTACAGCTAATTTTGCAGTTACCTTCGGATGAAGCTTCACCGGAATCTCATAGGTTCCGAGCGCTTTGATTGGGTCGCTTAACTGCATTTTCTTCTTATCAAGGTCAAGGTTTGTCTGTTTCTTCGTTTCTTCTGCAATTTCTTTGGTGGAAACGGTACCAAACATCTTGCCGCCTTCACCGCATTTTACTTTTACAACAACCTTCTGCTGTTCTACCACTTTTCCAAGCTCAACTGCTGCCTCATACTGCTCCTTGGCAACCTTTTCCTCATGCTTCTTCTGAAGCTTCAGGTCGTTTAAGTTCTTGTTGTTTGCTTCTACACCCAGCTTCTTAGGGAAAAGTGCGTTGCGCGCATAACCGTCGCTAACGTTCACAATCTCACCCTTCTTGCCCAGTGATTTAACATCTTCTAATAAAATTACTTTCATTGCTCAATATCTCCTTCTTCCAGCATTTCATCAAGCGTTTTTTGAATCATGCTCTTTGCTTCTGAAATGGTACAGTTTGACAGCTGTGCACCTGCAACATTCAGGTGTCCGCCACCACCCAAACGTTCCATTATGATTTGTACGTTAATCTCATCAATTGAACGTGAACTGATAAAGATACGTCCATTATATTCGGTCAAAACAAAGGATGCCTTGATACCAACAATGTTTAATAGCTCATTGGCAACCTGCGCACCAACAATCGTTGGGCTCTCCACATTTTCTGCAGGACATACCGAAATTGCAAATGAATTCCGATATACTTCTGCACGACGAACACCCTCTGCACGTGCCTTATATGCTTCCATATCATTGCGGAGCATTTTACGCACACGGGTTACCTCTGCTCCGGATCTTCTTAAATATGCCGCTGCTTCAAAGGTTCTTACACCCGTCTTCGTCATAAAGTTATTGGTATCAATCAAAATACCTGCATAAATACAGTCCGCTTCACAAGCCTCAAGCTTTACCCCATCTCGGAAATACTGTAAAACCTCTGCAACCATTTCACAAGCACTCGATGCATATGGCTCGATGTAGGAGAGCACCGGATTCTCAATAACCTCACTGCCCTGTCTGTGGTGGTCAAATACACAGATGTATTCTGTTCTACGCAATAGCTCCGGACATTCAGTATAGCTTGGTTTATTGGTATCCACTACCATAACCAGGGTGTTACGACCTACCATTTCAAGTGCGCTCTCGCTATCAATGAACATATCCGCAGAATATCCCTTTTCCTCTGTAAAACAATCAATCATAGGTCTTACGGAAGAGGTCACTTCATTTACAACAATCTGTGCCTTTTTACCAAGCACCTTCGCTGCACAATAGATACCTACTCCTGCGCCGATAGAATCGACGTCTGATAAATTGTGTCCCATAATAAGTACGTTGTCTCTGCCTTCCATAATTTCACGGAGAGCATGCGCTTTTACACGAGCCTTTACTCGGGTATTGCGGTCAACCTGCTGTGTCTTACCACCATAGTAATGAATTTCTTCTTTGTTCCTGATGACCGCCTGATCACCACCACGCGCCAAAGCTAAATCGATGGCAGCTCTTGCATATTCGTAGTTTTCATTATAATTGTTTCCACGTATACCAACACCGATGCTGAGTGTAACCGCCATTTCGTTACCTACTTTAACGGTCTTGACATCCTCTAAAAGACTAAACTTATCTTCCTCTAGCTGCTGCAGATATTTGTACTTGAATACTACAAAATACTTATCCTTTTCCATCTTACGAACAAGACCGTCAATGTTAGTAAAATATTGATTCACCTTTCGGTCAACAAGTGCCGTTAAGAGAGAACGGTTTACGTCTTCTATGCTTTCTAATGCCTCATCATAGTTGTCGATGTACACCAGCGCAGCAACCTGCTTTTGCTCACGATTTTCTAATCGATAGCGATATAAGCTGGTTTCATCAAAAAGATATAGTGCCGTAAGCACTTCACCCGCTTCTACAGATTCCACATCCCCTTTTTCTCCTACCATAGATTCAAAAGGTATATGTGTAATCGAAATTCGATAAATCTTCTCTTCATGCTCCACACGAATATCTGCTGTATCCTCTGTCTTTAACAGAAATTCCTTGGTAACCGCAGGGAAAATACTGGTAATGGACTTGTGATATTTCTTATCAACCCCTGTAACCAGGCAAAACTGCTCGTTCACCCATAGCAATTTTCCCGCACCATCCAATAACGCATATGGTATCTGGAAATCATTCAGTAAATGCTTTTGTACAGTGGAATACTGAGTGGCAAAATTAATTACTTCGTCCGTAATATATTTTCCACTCCATACAGACATTCCTAATGCAACCAAAACATATACCAGCCAAAATACCGATACTACCATTCCACTCTTCATATCATAAAAATAAACACTTACATTCGCCATTGCAAAAATAAGAGCTACGATGAGTGCCCAATTAAAATGTACCCAAAGCTTTCCCTTGAATTTGATTTTTCTATTCATATATCTCTCCTCTTCGATTTTCTCAGGCGGTAATTCGCCGTCATAAATAAATCTCGATAGATACACATTAGTATAACATTTTCCGTCAGTTAAATAAAGCTTTTTCGCACGACAAAAACCAAAGAAAAAAGGGCCACCCAATATATGGGCAACCCTTGCATTACAAACACAATATCTATTCCTGTCTCTACTGCTGGTCAGTTGCAACTTCTGCGATAGATTTGGTTAAACCGGCAATTCCCTGAATTTCAGAAGGGATAATAATCTTGGTTGCCTTACCATCAGCAGCTTTTGCAAATGCTTCTAAGCTCTTAAGCTGAAGTACTGCTGCATCCGGAGAAGCCTCTTTTAACATCTTAAGACCATCTGCATTTGCCTGCTGAATCTTAAGAATAGCCTCTGCCTGACCTTCTGCTTCCTTCACTGTTGCTTCCTTCTTGGCTTCTGCACGAAGGATTGCTGCTTCTTTCTCAGCCTGAGCATCAAGAATTGCAGATTCCTTGTTACCTTCTGCAACAAGGATTGTCGAACGTTTCTCACCTTCTGCACGAAGAATTGCTTCACGACGTTCACGTTCTGCCTTCATCTGTTTTTCCATTGCATCCTGGATTGCTCTAGGTGGAATGATGTTCTTTAATTCCACACGGTTAATCTTGATACCCCATGGGTCTGTTGCATCATCAAGTGTTGCACGCATCTTTGTGTTGATGGTTTCACGGGATGTAAGTGTTTCGTCTAATTCCAA
>CAYMYV010000152.1:0-5534 GCA_964394775.1 uncultured Lachnobacterium sp.
TACAAAGAAAGAAAGCGCTGTTAATATTATGATATATAAGGTTGTTACAGGAAATCGGTATGATTCTCCCCACAAAATATCACTAGGCAAAATATTAGATGATAGTTGAAGAAGAATCATGGCAAGAAATTCTGCAAGCAGACACAAAATGCAATGAATACCACTCCAAAAAAAACATACGATTTTTTTCCCTTTGAACAGAAGACATGAAAAGGCAAGGTTGTGAAAAAGAACAATGACTATACCGTTAATTGCTGCGAGTTCTAATGTGTTGCATATGCTAACCATAAGGACACGTAATATAATCATAAGGGCGTGTAGTATGGTTTGATGCGGTATTTTTTTTGGAGTAAGAATGGTTCTAATATAGTAATAAAATAGCCCTGCTTCTGCAAAATTAATAATATATTCCCAAATATATTGTAAATAAGTATTCATAACGATTCCTCCATAAAAACATGGTAACATTTATGAATTTGTTCTGCAATACATAAAAGTAGTGTGCATAGAACCGCATGTAAAAAGACAATTTGATAGTTTGAAAAAATAGAAAAGATGCATAATGAAATTAATAAAATCATACACAATTTGATTTTACATGAAAACCGTATGTCTTTACTGAAAATTTTTTGACTAATAGGTGAAAAAAGTATAAAATAAAAAAGTGCTAACACTGTTATTGAGACATATGCCCAAGGAGACACCGTAAGTTCAAAGTTTGCAATAGCTAGGGAAGAACTACCAAGAGAGATACTATATAAGAAGCAGGTAAGGGGATGGGTGGCATGATACCCACCCGCATATTTACGTAATAGGATAAAGTACGTAATCCATATGAACATATCAAACAATCTATTTAATGTACATGCAATAATGAGCAATATACTAAGCGGGAGTGCGGTATATATAAAAGAAAGTAGTCCATATACATATACTTCAATTTGCTCATCGTCTTCATGTATATTTGCTATCAAAAGCATTTTGCGAATGATTTTATTACAAATATCTATCATTTGGTATGTTCCTATAGTATCTTCTTAATGTAAGTAATATAAGCATTATACCATGAAAAATTCTTAGATTTTAAGAAATGGAAAATTTTCACGTCGGAATATCTGTCGTTCACGTCAAACGAGTTGTTTCTTCATATATATAATGTTAATTTAAGGTTGCAAAGCTACTTTGTAAATAATATTTAACTAAGGAGGTATTTTTTATGAAAAAAATACTTAAGAAAGCAACTCAAAAAGGTCTTAGCATGCTAGAAAAACGTGCAGAAAAGAAAGCAAATGCAGAATGCTTTGGAGTGCTCTATGAACCAAAGGTTCCTAAGAAACTGAAGAAAAATCTATGTATGGGCCTAGCATGTCTACTTGCAATTAGTGGTGTATTGATTGGAAGTGCAGATATGTATAAGGCAGATACTACATATTACGACATGTCATGGCAGACAAGAGCTATAAATCCAGGAAATATTGATGATATGGATACAGTTTTGATGTATCATTCTCCAGACCAAACGTACGAATGGTCAGTGAAAAGTTGTACAATATCGACAGGGTATGGGATGGTGACTCTTTCTAGCACGAATGTAACACTTACAATGTTGAATGGGCTGAGTAACAAGCTGACACAAATTGGGACACGTGAATTTAATGTAAGTAAAACAAAAACTGGAAGTAACGCTTATGTGGTGATTCGAATTACTATGGATTACGACGGATATCAAACGGTATTCGGAGGACGTGTAACAATTCAAGAATAGAAACATAGTAAAGGGATGCTTCGGCATCCTTTTACTTGAATAAGGTGATAAAGTATGAAAAAGAAAATAATATGTGCGTTGTTAGCAGGAGTTATGCTGTTGGGTACAGCGTGCCAGTCGGATGATAAGCCAAATGATGATTTTCAGAAAGAAATCGCTACAGTATTACAAGGGGCATCTTATGATAATCTGGAAATCCTATTTGAGGACATTAACTTTTATGACGGACAGGAGCTAGTAGAGGCAACAATTGATTGGTACAATGACATTGAGTATACAATTAGCAAAGAAACGATGGAATTGTATGCAGAGGTTGTATTTCCGGATTTGATGGGAGTAGATGAGCTGGACAAGAACTTCATCTGGGATTTAGAGAGCAAGAGTGAGGATGGGGAATCTTATACGAAAAATTATGAACAGGTATTGGCTACAATTGATGAATATGACACTCTTCCTTGCCTGGTTTATAAGGATGTAAACAATTGTGCATCAATCTATGCTCCAATGAATTGGTATAGCGGAGTGTATAGCTCACAAGGTGTAATTGGGAAAATTGCAAATAGTACAAGTGCATTTGCGCCTAAACGTATTGTGGTAGATGAAAAGATGTACGATTGCCGTTTGGATGATTTATCTGATTCCTATATGCTCATGGACGGAGAAAAAACAGTTGCACAAGCCAAAGCAGAAATGGAAGCATATTTTAATGAGCATTATCCAATTGCGGATCGGGATAATGGGATTACGCATGAGATATATCAGATTGCAGTCGGAAAGATTGAAGGAACCGAATATTACGCGTTCCATGGATATAGAACCTTTGTATATAAAGGAATTCCATTTACAGAAGCTCGCTCAAACAATGGATTAGGAAAGTATTTTGTTGTTATGGGCGAAAGCTATATGTGCGAAAGCAATAAAGTGGATGTAACAATGGGAGTGGTTAACGGATATACAGAACCGGAGGTAACCAGGACCTTAGAGGAGTTGCTCTCTTTTCAAGAGGTATTGGACAGAGTGGCTTATTATCTAACTGGAGAAACTAAGTTTCAGCTGGTATATGGAGGATTAGAATACCGTTTGGTTATGAATTCAGACGATTATGTGAAGGTAATGACTCCATCATGGGTGTTTGTTGCCAAGAACCCAAATGATGAAAAAGCTATTAAAATATATGTAGATATGGAAACAGGCGAAATACATAGTAGCAGTTATGAATAGCGGTAAGGAGTAAGTGTGAGAATGATTTTTCGTACAACGGTTAGCGAAATAAATCGGATGTTGCGCGCTAGTGGTTTCTGGCTGGCAGTAGCCTTGATACTTGTAATTCTATTGACTGCAACTGCGTATAAGGAAGATGAGGATGGGACTACATATACGGTATTGTCTATGGTGTTGCAATATAACAAGGGGCAGATAGGGCAGATGGGACTGTGTGTCCAGACTCTCTTCTCTACAGTCGTACGAGGGAATCTTCCTATGTATGGCCCGCTTTTAGCAGCTATGGCATTTGCAGGGGGCTTGTGTGAGGAACGTAAATACGGTGTACGCAGATACATATTGATGAGAAATGGCAAAAGTGCGTATGTATGCTCCAAAGCGTTATCTGCGATTATTACATCAGGACTGGTATTTTTTGTGGCTGGATTCTTATTTTTACTATTTCTGTACTGGCGTTATCCGTTGAAATCCGCGCAAGATATGGAAACCTTCCGTTACTGGCTGGAGTTTCAGTCTGTTGCGCCAAATGGAGAGCCAATTCTATTGTTTGAGTGGTTAGGAGAGCATGCTTATTCCGTTTTGCAGCTTGTGGGACTCTTTTTGTATGGAATGTTTTGTGGAGTTATTGGATACATATGTACGGTATTCTTTTCAAACGTTTATCTGGCAGTGTGTATTCCATTCTTTTTTGGATATATCTATTATTCTATCACGCAAGCTTTAATGGCAAGGGCGATTGAGGGAAGTATTTCCTGGGATATGTACAATTCCATCAATTCTTATGTGAGCCCAGAGGGGTATATGTACTTTTGGAGAATGACAGATAGCTTTGGTGCGAACATGGTGTGCTTGATTATTTTATGGGCGATAGCGATAGGAATTCATATGCTTCATATTTATAAAGCAACAGATTGTGGGGTGAAGTAGATGAAGGGAATATTACGAGTGGCATTTGCCGAATATAAGAGATGGCTTTGCAATCCACGAATCTTGTTGCTGATTATATTGATTATCTATGCTAGGGAATCCGTTGGTAAGGTGTTGTGTGAGCACGCTGTGGCGATGGGAGAGTCTCTTCATTGGCTGGAGCCATATCTGGCATTAAATAATTCTGTGGTGGCAATCCTTATTATGCCAGTGTTTTTTCTGGTGCTGATGTCTGATTTTCCGGTGATGGAAGGAAGCTATTTATGGGCAATTTATAGAACGGGAAAAATCAAATGGATTGCGACACAGATGCTGTTTTCATTATTTTCGATTCTAACGGTAATGTTTGGAATGTTTATTTCTTCTATTATTTCGTGCTGGGGAAGTATGAAGATGGAGGGTGGATGGAGCAGAGTGGTGACCCACTATTATTTAGCGTTTCCAGAGGATGCCAATTCACCAACTGCAAAGTTTATTCAAGGAGATATCTACAATCAGCTTGAAGTAGGAGAGGCATTTGGTTTGTCGGTGACACTCACCGTTTTGATGCTTCTGTTATACTGTGCAATTCTTCTGTGTGGCAAAATATATGGTCGAAAGTATCTTCCTTTGGGAATATGCATTGGTCTGATGGGGATTGGTGCAGCACTTCGACTGATGGGAACCAAATGGGCATTTCTGTTACCATCTGCGCACGCTTTGCTGTCAGGACATCTCCATGAGTATTTGAGAAAACCAATTGTACCATATTGGATGTCCTATTTGTATTATGTGGTTGCGCTTGCTGTGGTGCTCGGTATTGCAATCATTGGGGTAAAAAGGAGAGATGTATGCAAGAGCTTATAGTGGATCATGTATCCTTATCAATTAAAAATACCAAATTGTTAAATGATGTATGTCTTACGTTACATAGTGGTAAGGTATATGGGCTCCGTGGACGAAATGGGTCCGGTAAGACAGTTTTGATGAAATGCATTTGTGGATTTATGACGCCTACCGAAGGAGAGATTTCCTTGGATGGGAAGGTGATTCACAAGGATGTAGATTTCCTGCCATCGGCCGGAATCATTATTGAAGAACCGGGATTTTTCCCACATTACAGCGGATTTAAGAATCTTAAGATTCTAGCAGGTATTCAGAACCATATTACAGATGATGAGATTCGGGCGGCCATTGAGTCAGTTGGGCTTGACCCTCATATAAAAAAGCCGGTTGGAAAATATAGTCTTGGCATGCGACAGCGTCTGGGGATTGCTCAGGCGATGATGGAGAATCCGGATATTCTGATTCTCGATGAACCAACCAATGGTTTGGACGAAGATGGAGTAGAATGGTTCCGCCAATTTATCCTAGGGCAAAAGAAAAATGGAAAGATGATACTGATTGCTTCACATTCGAAAGAAGATATTGAGATGTTAAGCGATGAAGTGTGGTATATGGAAAAAGGAAGTCTCACAAGGTCGTGAGACTTCCTTTTTTACCTTATAGGATTCGGGTGTCAAAAGGTGCATCTACAAATTATGTTTGACAAATTGCACAAATACAGTTTATTTTCCGACACGTATATCAAACATAAGTTTTTCTAAGTGCTTTGAAAAAACGATTTGAAAAAGGGACGTGA
>CAYMYV010000153.1:0-5471 GCA_964394775.1 uncultured Lachnobacterium sp.
TTTGGTTCTTCGATACCACCATTGAAGAAGAAGGTTACGTGAGCATATTTCTCCGTTTCTGCAAGACGAAGCTGCTTCTTGCCGCATTTCGCAAGATATTCGCCCAATGTATTTGTGATGGATTCCTTTTCAAATGCAATGATTTTGTTCGGAATTGTTTCATCATAATCCTTGAAGCATACAAAGGTAAGTGGAAGGAGGCCTGTTTTTCTCTCAAAGCCTGTAAATGCATCATCACAGAATGCTCTTGTCATTTCGCGTGCACGGTCCGGACGGAAGTTGAAGAAAATAACAGAGTCATTTGGTTTAACAATAGAAAGTGGTTTTCCATCTTCTACGATAACAGTTGGCAGAACAAATTCGTCTGTTACGCCGTTATCATAAGAATCCTGCATAGCCTGTACTGCGTCTGCTGCCTGTACACCTTCGCCTGTTACCAATGAGTTGTATGCTTTTTCTACACGGTCCCAGTTATTGTCACGGTCCATCGCATAGTAACGTCCGGAAAGGGAAGCCACTTTACCAACACCGATTTCAGCCATTTTTGCTTCTAATTCTTCTACAAAGCCCTTTGCAGATGCTGGTGGTGTATCACGTCCATCTAAGAATGCGTGAACGTATACGTTTTCCAGACCATTCTTCTTAGCCATTTCTAAGATACCGTAAACATGGGTATTGTGGCTATGAACACCACCGTCTGAGAGAAGGCCGAAGAGGTGGAGGTCTGAGTTGTTCTGCTTGCAGTTCTCCATTGCTGCAAGTAATGCTTTATTATCAAAAAATGTTCCGTCGTTAATCTCTTTTGTGATTCTTGTAAGGTCCTGGTAAATAATACGGCCCGCACCAATATTCATATGACCTACTTCTGAGTTACCCATCTGTCCATCCGGAAGACCTACTGCAAGACCGGAAGCGTTGCCCTTTACGAATGGGCATTCTGCCATGAGCTTGTCCATGACAGGTGTGTTTGCCATTGCTACCGCATTTCCTTCTGGATTCTCATTTAATCCATATCCATCAAGTACCATTAATACAACTGGTTTTTTACTCATTGTGTATTTCCTCTTTTCTAGGCGAATAATCACCTTTAATTTAACATATATTAACTACTTGTGTGTACAGTACGAATTTCCACATCTTCATTCGCTTATACAAGTACGCTTCTGTACTTGTACACATCTGCACTACCCACGAATTACATAATACAAGATTTTGCACAATATTCCAAGTATCTATTGTTACAAATTTCACAAGATTTCTTTCACATTCTTATTTCAAATTGCCTACAATATCAATCTCACGTCCCTCTAAATCAACGCCGCCATTGTATGTATCATATCCCATTCCGGATTGGTAGTTGACCCCATCCTTCAAGTCTGCATTTTGTCCATCTGCAGTATTGTAAAAATAACCATTTTTATCAATCACTACATTCTTGGAAATATCCGCCATGAATTTATAAAATGCATCGGTTTCTTCTTCCGTCAGCATTCTGGTGGTTAAATTCTCCTGCACACATGGAATTGTTTGAACCGCCAATTCTCCCTGGGCATCAATCTGTACCTGGGCAATCATGGTGTATAGGCTTCCTGTGGAGAACCAGAAATTTCCAAGGCTAAACATCACTGGAACATCATCAATATATTCTACGCCTTGTAATCTATGTGGGTGCCCGCCAATTACCACATCTGCACCGGCTTCTACAAACCCTTCTGCCAAATCGTATTGGCTGTAATTATAATTGTAACGGCCTTCCACGCCCCAGTGCACGTTAGCAATCACATAATCACTATTTGCTGCCGCCTCACGAATAACCTCTACATATCTGGTAGGATCTTCTGTCTTTAACACTCCCGGGGTTGTTTCTGTGGCTTCCTTCGTATAATTGGAAAATTTCTCAATCTCTGTCGCAGTTACAATTGCAATTTTCTTACCATTGGCAACAAAATACTGAATCTCACTAGCCTCTTCGATATTAGCTCCGGCCCCCATGGTTGTAATTCCTGCATTTTCTAATACTGCAATTGTATCAAGCAATGCCTCCGGGCCAAAGTCATACACATGGTTATTCGCAAGGTTTGCTACATCTGCACCAAATGCTTCTAATAAAGCTACATTGGAGGTTTTACTTCGGAATGTGTATGTCTTTCCTTCTAACGCCTCACCTCTATCACTGATTACAAACTCATTATTTATAACCGACAAATCTGCTGATTGCAATTCCTTCATAACCTCTGGGGAAATACAATCATAGATTCCATTTGCTTTGTTAGCCACTGCCTCCATGGTATACCAATCATCCGCAAGATTGATATCTCCTGTAAAATCGATTGTTATCGTATCACTACCGCACTCCAGCCATTTGACATTATCCAAATAATAGGTAGCAAACTGTAAATCCTGACAGTATTTAAGCCAAAGTACATGCATGGTATTATTCGTATGGTAATACCAAAGCTCTGGATTGTCATAACCTTCGTATAAACGGTATGCCAAATCCATAATCACTGCATCGCCGAAGTTGTTATTTACCCAATGCAAGAATGCCTCATCCACCGGATATCCTTCGTAGAATTTTTTCGTTCCCTTTTCCAGCAAGAGGTTAAAGGCCTTCGACATATCGCTAATGACCACCTTTGTCTCGTCCTTGACCGGTTCAAGGTCTTCCGGCTTTATATATTCTGTTTCTGATTCTAACTCTGATTCTGTGTCGTCCGCATTTGTATTATTGTTTTCTTTTTCACTGGTATCTGTTCCACTCTGAGTTGATGAAGAAATTTCGCTTCCTATCATTCCATTAGCGGGCACTCCACCAAAAAAATCACTATCCAAATAAAAACACAACAACAATGCTAACGCCATTCCCGCATATACTATGCGATTTAGCTTCATTCTCTCCTCCTGATAATCTCTGCTTATGCATATCAAGCAGAAATCTCTTCGTTTCGTTATACCCATAAAAAACCAGAATATATTATAGTACATATTTCGCAGATTTGCAAATATTAAGGGACGACTCAAAGCCGCCCCTATATCCTATCAGGAAAAATATTTAGTTTTCCGCATAAACTTCTATCATCTAATCAAAGGCAAATCCAAAATAGGCTGGCGGTGCGAGTTCTCCATCCTTCAACGAATAATACATCGCAAATGGTCTCCCCACTCCCGGGGTTCGAAATGCTCCCTCTTCATACCCCAATGCCTTGACAATTCCTGCTGCTACAGAGTCATCTCCTAATAGCTCCACACCAAGCAAACCATTCTCTTGTCTGCACGCTACTAGTAAAAAGTCTTCGCCCACATAAAACTTCGCCTGTGTCTCAAGGAAATCCAAATTCTCATTTTCCTGTAGCACACCGCCTTCCGGCAGATACTGTCGCCGAAGACCTGCATATTCTGCCTTATCTATTTCGCGAAGCAAAACAGGCTCTTTATCAGCGATACAATGGAACTGACGCATATAACTACAGGTTTGATAGCCCATACCAGCATAAAACTGAAACAGTTCTTTAGAACCCGGCACTAAGAGCACGCCATTATATCCAAGGCTTTTTAAATGCTCATGTGTATTTTCCATCAGTTTATGACATATGCCTTGTCCACGATATCCTTTCGCTGTTGCAACGGCATACACATACGCTACTTTCTGCAGACCATGCAGACAGTCAAACCAGTATAATGCCGCAGCCACTTTACCCTCTATCGTAACACAGCGACAGCGCACCATGCTAAAAGCCGTTTTCCAAAAGCTATCTAAAAACTCCTCTGTATCACCAAATGCCTCCTGCCACAAACCACGAAGCTCCGAAAGCTGAGACTTTAATGGTGTATCAATGTTCATATTCATCCTCCATCAGATATGCCCGACATTTTTCAACCAAATGATGCGGATAATAGCTTTCTTTTGCCTTACGAAGTCCATCTAATCCCATATCCTCTTCTCTATCCAAGAAATGAACCTCTGGGTATTTCTCCCGAATATACTTAGCAAACTCACAGTTGATTGCCGTATAAGCACCATCCACATCCCATCTTGCCTTTTCAAAATGCACATCCAAGGTATCACAAGACAATCTACTTCCCATTGTAAATGCCAACACATCATTACCATTTAAAAGCACCAGTCCTTCTAGCCCCAGCTCCTGATAATGGTCGAACGCTTTTTCCAACGCAATTTTCTCCATGTAAAAATCACTTTCCGGATTCTCCTGTAGTTTTATCTTGTACCACTGTTCTGCCATTTGACGTACGTTGGACAAATTTTTCTGCCCCAAAGGCTCCACGGAATATTCTGGAAATTCATCCCGAAAACGATGTAAGTGATTACGTTTTTTCTGATATTTTCGTCCCTTTAAATCTGCAAGATCCTCAATCGCATACACGTAATCAAAGGAAGCCCTGTTGAAATTAAAACGGAATTTGCCCGGGTATAATTCCTCCAATATTTCTTTTTCTGCCTCAAGCACACCACTTATTTGACAAGGAATTCCTCTTTCCTTCGCATCCTCTATAATTGCATCAAACACTGCTTTCTTATCCCCTTTTCCAAGCGGATACGGATAAACATTACGCACGTTATATTGCGCAAAAAATACAATATGGTCGTGGAGCATTGCAATATTCAATTCCCCCCACATATATAAATTCGCAAAGGAAAATTCACACCCACGTGTCTCTCCATCCAAAAGGTAACTCTGATAGAGTTCTTTGCTGTCTAAATCTATCGGTTTAAAATCAATCATTACTATTACCTTACATATATCTCTTATAAATTAAATTGAATACAATCCATTATATTCGCCGACAATTTTCTTGTCAATAATTTAGAATATCCACATTTGTTATATATATTATTTTTTGGGAACTTGTGACCAACTTGATTCACAGTTATCGCAGGTTTTTGCCCTTAGTTATAGAAAAATCTATAACAATGTGATATCAGTATCACTATAATCAGTATTATTACATTGTCTTTTCACATAGCAAAAGGCTGACCATATCGGCCAGCCTTGGTGTTGATTATTCCGCTTAGCAGCAAATCAGTTCTATATTTCAAATTATCTTCATGCAGATTAACTTGTAGACTTTACCTCAAAATGCATCGTCAGAATGACGCTTTTTTATGTTCTAGGAATTAAAAATTAATAGTTCACGATTTTTCCAAACTCAGCCTTAAGAGAAGCTCCACCAACAAGACCACCGTCAATATTTGCTTTCGCAAAAAGCTCTGCTGCGTTACCAGCGTTTACAGAGCCGCCGTACTGAATACGAACTGCTTCTGCTGTAGGTTCGTCATACATCTCTTTGATGCATTCACGAATTGCTGCACATACCTCTTCTGCCTGGTCAGAGGTAGCTGTTTTGCCGGTTCCGATTGCCCAGATTGGTTCATAAGCGATAACCATAGAAGCCACCTGCTCTGCTGTTACGCCATCTAAGTCAGATTTAATCTGAAGACGAATCCAGTCAAG
>CAYMYV010000154.1:0-5447 GCA_964394775.1 uncultured Lachnobacterium sp.
TATATTGTACTATTTTTTAGGAGGTTTCACAATAGTTTTATGCAATTTTCACATTGTTTTTTTGAAATAACTGACGATTACAACTCCAATCAGCAATTTTTTAACCTATCCTATACCAAATACACGAATAAAGTTTTTCAGCGTTTCAACAATCACGAAGTCACTTTTATCACAGATACATTTATGTTCTTCCATAATATATATTTTTTCTTTTAGAAAACCTTCCTTATGAGCAAAAATTGAACAATTGTAATTCAAAGGTACTATTATAATTTTTTTCTAATTTGACATAAATCCAAAATATAGTAAAATAGTATTTATGAAATTGGTTACTTAGTGAGGTATTCTATGAAATTAGACAAAATCGGTTTTATTGGCTTAGGACTTATCGGTGGTTCTATCGCCAAGAAAATAAAAGCAAATCATCCGGATTGTGAAATAATTGCAACCGCACATCGTGAAAGCACTATCACAGAAGCTCATGATATTGGATTGATTACCAATAATACTCTTCTTCCAATCTCTGATTTTTATGATTGTGATGTAATTTTTTTATGTGCACCGGTGGAAAAAAATATTGAACATCTTACTGAGTTAAAAGCGGTTATAAAAGAGGACTGCATCATTACAGATGTCGGAAGTACCAAAACACAGATTCATAAAGAAGTAATTGCACTTGGATTAGAGAAGAACTTCATCGGTGGACACCCTATGACCGGTTCTGAGAAAACAGGTATTGCCAATTCCAATGAATACTTGTTAGAAAATGCATATTATATCATTACTCCAACCAGCCGGACCACCAAGGAACAATTAGATGATTTCCATCAGTTTATCAAGGAGCTTGGTTCTCTGACCTTGATTTTGGATTATGAAGCACATGATTATGCAACTGCATCTATCAGTCATCTTCCACATATGATTGCATATACCCTCGTTAATCTGGTAAAAGAGATTGATGATGAAAAAGAAACCATGAAAACAATTGCAGCCGGTGGATTTAAGGACATTACAAGAATTGCTTCCTCATCTCCTGTTATGTGGGAAAATATCTGTATGACCAACCAGGAACAGCTTCTAAAACTCATGGATAAGTATATTACCTCTCTATCAGAGCTTCGAGGTGATATCGCTTCTGCAAATTCAAATGCACTTATGGATAAATTCCAAAGTGCCAAGGATTACCGCGATTCCATCGCTGTCCGCAATGTCAAATCACATAATCAAGTACACGAAATCTTTCTTGATTTGGTGGATGAAGCCGGAGGAATTGCGATTATTGCAAGTATCTTGGCTTTCAAAGGAATTTCAATTAAGAATATTGGAATTGTACATAACAGGGAATTTGAGGAAGGTGTTCTTCACATCGAATTCTATGATGAGAATGCTCTTGAGCTTGCGGTTGAATTATTGCAGGAGAAAAATTATGTAGTATATCGAAGGTAAAAAAATCATTCTTTAAAATTAGGCATAGAAAGACGTAATTCTTTCTATGCCTATATTTTTATAAATAATATACTATTTCTAGGTACTTGAATCTATTTATCCTTTATGATAGCTAAAATCTATCATTTAATATACAGAATCCTCTAACACATCGAAGTAATTCTCAAAAGTCTTTCTCGTGCAAGCAGGATTCTTGATAACCATGTCTCCAACCACTGTGCCCGGCAGTGAAAACGCCATAGCCACACGATGATCTTCATAGGTCTCTATCTCACAGGCCTTTGGCTTGCCCGGAAGAATAAAAATATTGTCGTCTTCACAGATTGCAAGAACTCCCATATTCAGCAGATTCTGTACAATTGCCTCAATGCGATTGGACTCCTGATATCGAATATGTCCAACGTTCATAATACATACCTTAGAGGATGCAAAAGGTGCAATTGCAGCCAAAGTAAGTGCCTGATCCGAAAAGCTTGCCAAGTCAAAGGAACCTCCAAGCAGAGCTTCTCTTGGCGCATATAGCTTCACACCGTCTTCTTCCTCCTCTAATCGACATCCCATTCTATCCAATACATTAAGGAACTTGATATCTCCCTGAAGACAATTCATATGAACATTTTTAACCTTAACAGACACCTTTAATAATGGGCTTAATGAATAAAAATAACACGCAGCTGATACATCCGGTTCCACTACATAATCCTTAGCATCATATCCTTTTCCGGAACGTCTGCGATAGGTTCCACTAATGGTTTTTTCCATTGCAACACCAAACTGAGACATCATACGCAGTGTCATATTGATATATGCCATTCCATGTGTTCCTGTTAAACCAATCATAAAATGCTGTGGTAATAACACCGAACTAATCAGTAATGCACTTAAGAATTGACTACTTTTTTCAATATCTATGGTAATAGAATTCTTCTTACAATCAAAGTTTCCGATAACAAAAGGAAAATGATATGGTTCTTCCTCATATGTAATTTCTGCGCCCATCTCTTCTAAGGCAACAAGAAGCTCCTTCATCGGACGTTTTTTCATTTGTTCAGAAGCATCTACGCGATATTTCCCCTTTGATAAGCCAAGAAATGCTGTTAAGAAACGTGCTGCTGTTCCTGCACTTCCCACATAAACAGTCGCATCAACATCTCCAGCCATTCTCGTATTTGCACAAGGAATCTCACCACCACAGCCAACGATAGTAACCGAATCGTTTTGTTCATCAATTGCAACAAAAAAGCCTAAATCTACCAATGCCTGCATAAAATAACGGGAATCATCGCTAAATAGAACCCCACGAAGCACACTGGTGCCATCTGCAAGTGCCGCCAATAACAATGCCCTATTTGTGATACTCTTTGAACCAGGAACGCTGGTAACTATGTCACGAGGTTTTTCTACCTTTTTTACAATATATGTATTCTTATTATCCATTAAAACACCACTGCCAAGCTAATATTAAAGTTCATTAAAAATCTGATAAATATCAATCTTTAACGCATCTGTATCGGTCATACCAATAAATTCTGCACCATAAACATATCCATTGTCTGTTTGCTGACAACGAACAATTTCAATTACGGCATCAATTACTTCCTTGGTCCAGATGGTAAGCTTTGTATCGTAGTAAGAGCCAATTTCTAATGGCTGACTTGATTTAAAACCAATCCCACTACGAGACAAATCAATAATATCAACATGCACATATCTTAATGTTGTTACACCATCTCTATCCAGACGTTCTAATTGAACAGAAACATCAAGCTCGAGTCGTTTATGTTTTCTTTTTTCTTCCATAGTTTCCTAATCCTTTCTGTTTTTATCAGTAATAAACATAGCATCGCCAAAGCTAAAAAAACGATAACGCTCTTCTACTGCTTTTTTGTATGCTGCAAGTACATTTTCTCTTCCCGCCAGAGCTGAAACCAGCATAACCAATGTTGATTCTGGCAAATGGAAATTGGTTATAAGACCATCTATCACCTTAAACTGATATCCCGGATAAATAAATATTTCTGTCCAGCCACTACATCCGTGAAGCATTCCATTCCCGTCAGCAGCAGATTCTAAGGTTCTTGTACTTGTTGTACCAACGGAAATTACACGTTTCCCGGAAAGCTTTGCTTTGTTAACCTTGTCCGCTTCAGACTGCTCAATGTTATAAAACTCGGAATGCATATGGTGATTTAATACATTATCTTCTTTTACCGGACGGAAGGTTCCAAGCCCTACGTGTAGAGTAACTTCTGCAATTTCTACTCCCTTGGCCTTTACCTTTTCTAATAATTCCTGTGTAAAATGAAGTCCTGCTGTAGGAGCAGCTGCTGAACCATCATACTTTGCATATACCGTTTGATAACGATTTTTATCCTGAAGCTGATGTGTAATATAAGGTGGTAATGGCATTTGACCAAGCTTATCCAGAATTTCTTCAAAAATTCCTTCGTACTGAAACTGAATCAAACGATTCCCTTCTTCTACAATATCAATTACTTCGCCAATTAGCAAGCCTTCACCAAAAAATATTTTTGTGCCAATT
The DNA here is from genome assembly GCA_964394775.1 of uncultured Lachnobacterium sp. Classification (GTDB taxonomy): domain Bacteria; phylum Bacillota; class Clostridia; order Lachnospirales; family Lachnospiraceae; genus Roseburia. Next base: position 3,989 of record CAYMYV010000154.1, read on the forward strand.
TTTGCTTTTTTTCCTGGTTTTACCAGCGTTTCCCATACATCATTTTCTCTTCGCTTTAATAAAAGCACTTCAATTGTCGCACCGGTTCCCTCACGGACACCCATAAGCCGGGCCGGAATAACCTTGGTATTGTTTACTACCAGACAATCTCCTTCTTCCAGATAGTCTAAGATGTCACGAAAAACATGATGCTCTACGTCACCTGTGTTTTTGTCAAGCACAAGCAGACGTGAGCTTGAACGGTCTTCCAACGGGTCCTGTGCAATCAGTTCCTCTGGTAAATCAAAGTAAAAGTCTGATTTTAATAATTGTTCCATACAATCTCCAGATCATTATCAAGACTCCCTGCAATTGTATGCAGCATGTTGCAGGAGGTCTTATTAATTAATGATATAATGTTACTAGCTTCTAAGTTCTGCACCAACAGCTTTACCAAGCTGTTTCAAAATCTTCTTTACAAATGCATCTACAGATTCCGGACCAAAAGCTTCGTCCTTTGGTGTGAAAAGAACAGTAAATGCCATACTCTTCTTATCTTCGCCAATCTGTGCGCCTTCATAAATATCAAACAGTTTGATGCTTGTGATATATTTGCATGCATCCTTCATAACTGCTTCAATTTCTCCACAAGTTACGTTTTTATCTACTACAATTGCTAAGTCACGCTGTTCTTCCGCATATTTTGGAAGTGGAGTAAACATAGCCTTCTTACCATACCACTGTGATACTAATTCTAAATCAATTTCCATGATATACATTGGTACACGGTGGTCTTTATTCTCCGCAATATCATATGCTAATTTACCAAGATAACCAATTTCTACACCTTCACAGCTAATGCTTGCTGTCTGATATGGATGTAAGAAGGTCTTAGTAGTATTTGCATATGTGAAGGAAAGATGCAAGGTATCTGCAACTTTTTCTGCAATACCCTTTAATGTGTAGAAGGACTCTTTTTCGCCAAAAACAGCTACACATAGCGTCTGACGTTCATCCGGATACTCGGTAAGAGGAAGCTCCTTTGGAATGAACTTCTTTGCAATTTCAAATAATCTTCCTTCTAAGTTACCCTTTTTCTGGTTGCGCGAAACCGCATTAATCATAGAAGCAGCAAGTGTAGTTCTCATAAGAGAAAGCTCTTCACTGATTGGATTCATAATACGGATTGCATGACGTTCCGGAGCATCTTCCGGCAATTTAAGCAAGTCCAAATCAGATGGTGAGAAAAATGAATAATGAATACATTCATGTGCACCTGTTCCACAAAGCGCTTTTTTAAGGCGCATCTCTGTCTTTTGCTGTAGGTTCTCACCACCAACAGTTACCTGTGCTGTTGGCATAAAGGTAGGTACAATATGCTCATAACCATACATACGAATCACTTCTTCTGCCACATCCTGATATCCTTCCATATCTTCACGATATGCAGGAATCTGTAATGTTAATGTATCTCCATCTA
>CAYMYV010000155.1:0-5386 GCA_964394775.1 uncultured Lachnobacterium sp.
CCCTCTTCCAACACCATGATATGGTCCAGATTCATGATGGAACTGATACGCTGCGCCACAATAATTGTGGTCGCATCGCTATGATGCTCACGAATCGCCTTGCGAAGTGCTGCATCCGTTTTATAATCCAATGCACTCGAAGCATCGTCCAGAATCAGTATCTTAGGCTTTGCCACCAATGCACGGGCAATCAACGTTCTTTGGCGCTGTCCGCCACTTAGGTTCGCTCCGTGAATCACCGCCTTATGCTCATAGGTATCTTCATAATTTTCAATAAATTCCTTTGCCTTGGCATCCTCTGCCGCCGCACGAATCTCATCTAATGACACATCCCTGCCAAAAGCAATATTCTCCTGCAGGGTATCTGCAAAAATCACATCATTTTGGAATACCACCCCAAACATGCGGTGTAAGGTGTCCTTGTCGTAAGCTCTTACGTCTTTTCCATCCACAAAAATATGACCTGCAGTTGTATCGTAAAAACGCATTAACAAATTAATAATCGTGGTTTTACCAGAGCCCGTCGCCCCAATAATACCCAGGCTTTTGCCTTTTTCTATGGAAAAATCAATGTCATAGAGACATTTTTCACGGGACGTACCAGCAAACTTCAAGGCTTCCGTCTCACTATGCTTTGCATCCTCTGCTTTCGGCTTATAGCTAAAATCTACATGGTCAAATACAATGTAGCCTTCCCGGGTAGTTACCGCCTCGTCCTCCTTAGCAATTGGCGTCAGCTCCTCGTTTGCATGAATTACCGCCGCAATGCGGGCAGCAGAAGCATTCGCCTTGGACATCATCATAAATATACGATTTAAGCCCATAACGCCCATAAGTATCATATTAAAATATGTCAGAAATGCCAGAATAACACCTGGCTTAATCTCGCCGGAATTCACACGATATGCGCCCAAAACAACAACCAGCGTTAAACCCACATTTAGAAACAGCGTCATAATTGGTCCGGGCATAGCCATCACAATTCCTGCTTTACGGTCCTTGACCGCCATATCTTCATTTACCTGCTCAAAACGCTGTTTTTCATAAGGTTCCTTTGATAACGCCTTTACCACTCGAATTCCCGTAATGTTTTCTCTCATGATGCGAACAATATTGTCCACACTCTCCTGTACCTTTTCGTACAGCGGAATTCCTTTAAGGGAAACATAGCACACAATCACAATAAGAATTGGTGCCATAATAAGCAGAATCATTGCTAATCCCATATCCATAGTCATGGTAATAATAATCCCGCCAAACAATAAAATCGGAGCACGAACTCCCATAGCCTGCACAGATTGGATAAAGTTCTGTATGTTATAGGAGTCTGACGTCATACGTGAGGTCAGAGACGGGAGCCCAAATTCATCCAATTGATTTCCTGACAAATTAATGGATTTCCAGAATAAATCTCTACGGATTTCGTAGATACTCGACTTCGCCACCTTCACCGCCATGCGATTGGCACCTACATTGAGCTGTCGAACTACCACTGCCAAAAGCAGCATTCCCACACCCCACAAAATCACATGAAGCATCTCTCTGGTCGGCACCACTTCGTCAATCATATGCTCTAAAACATAAGGAAGCAGCAGCTCTCCGAAGCTTCCTAGGAATTTCACGAACATAACCAGTGTAATTGTATTTGCATACTTTTTCAGATATGAAAAAATAAACTTCATTACCAAACTACCTGTCCTTCATAATCTCCTGCACAATCTGCTGTTTTTCTTTTCCATCGGTAGAAATCGTTACATCTGCTGCCTGCTCATAAATACTGCGCCGACGCTCCATTAGCTGCGATATGTATTCCACATTCATGTTTCCATTAAGGAGCGGACGATTGGTGCTAAAGCGCACACGTTCATAAATCGTTTCCGGTGTAGCAGACAGGAAAATAACCGTCCCATTTCTCTTCATGCTTGCCACATTTTCCGGGCGAAGCACCGCACCACCTCCACAGGAAACTACAGCACCGCCTTTGCTTGAGATTCGCTCCACTAATGCACTTTCCAAATCACGAAAATGTGCTTCCCCATACTTCTCAAAAATCTCATTAATACTGCTTCCGGCCTCGGCTTCAATCGTTTCATCCATCTCGACCAATTCTGCATGCAATTCATGGGCAAGGAGCTTGGCAATTGTACTTTTTCCAACCCCCATAAACCCTATCAGAAATATATTCTTATTTTCCATACATAACTTCCTTCACTTCTTCTACCGGCATTTCCATTCCTGTATATAGCTTAAACGCAGAAGCTCCCTGCCATAACAGCATGCCTTTTCCACTAACACAGGTACAGCCGGCTGCCTTTGCATCCTTAAGCAGCAGAGTCTCTTCCGGATTGTACACGATATCAACAACCACAAGCCCCGGACGAAATGCTGACAGATCCTTTACAACACTCTGGTCGTCCATTGGCTTCATACCAACAATCGTCGCATTGGTAAAAATGTCACACGACATAATTTCTTCTGTCATTTTTGCAGTATCATCAATGTCATACACATTTACCATACATTCCGGTACTGCTGCACGAATCTTCTCCGCAGTCTGTAGTGTTCTTTCAAAAAAGGCATCCTTTTTGTTAAAAATCGTGATTTCCCTGGCGCCATCCAATGCGCACTGTATCTGAATTGCTGTAGCCGCACCACCGCCACCTGCAACAACAAGCTTCTTTCCCTTAATATCTACGCCATGGTCTTTGAGATTATTTACAAAGCCCTCACCATCTGTCATATGCCCGATGAGCCTGCCATTTTCATTTACAATGGTATTTACTGCACCCATGATTTTTGCGGCCGGAGACAGCTCATCCATATGCTTTGCAGCCTCCACCTTATCCGGCATGGTAACATTCATTCCACGCATATGAAACAGTCTCATGGCATCAAGCGCTGCCTTTACGTCCTGCTCTTTGACATCAAACGCAACATACGCATAATCCAATCCTAACTTTTCAAAGCTATAATTATACATAAGAGGGGAAGCGGAATGCTCTACCGGAGAGCCAATGAGCGCCAACAGCCCCGTATGTCCTGAAATTCTTTTTTCCATAATGTTTTCTCCTAAATGAACTCTAACAATTCAAGTGGTCTGTGAATCACAATGCCTGCTTCATGCTCCAACAGGAAATCCTCATCGCGAAAGCCCCACGATACAGAGATACAGCGAACTCCTGCATTACGTGCAGTCAGTATATCCACATCCGAATCTCCCACATATAACGCATTATCCTTTTCTACGCCAAGCTCCTGCAATACAACCTGTAAGGATTCCGGGTCCGGCTTTCTCTTTCCGGGAATCTCACCAATCGCCACTTCTGTGTACTCCGCAAAAAACTGCTCGTTTAAAGCCTTTACGCCTGCGTCGAATTTGTTTGATACAATACCGATTTTAATTCCACGTCCTTGCAGCTCTCTCATAAGCTCAAGTACTCCATCATATGGAGCAGTCTTCTCGTTACAATGCGCCCTGTAATATTGCCGGAAAAATGCCAGCACTTCCTCAAAAGCCGGATTTGCCTCTCCATCCGGAACCGAACGCATCATCAGCTTACGAATTCCATTTCCCACAAAGGAACGAATCTCCTCTGAGGTTCTAGGCGGCATCCCGTATTGTGCCAAAGCAGCATTTACCGAATTCTTCAAATCCTCCAGCGTATCCAATAGCGTTCCATCCAAATCAAAAACAACTGCCTTGACTGTCTCGCGCCTTTCAAAATAATTCACCATGCGCGCTTCCAAGAAGGATTTAATGGCAGAAATGGAAGGATGTTGGGTTCTCCCATTTTCTCCCTTTTCCATACGAGGCTCTGTACCAAGCTTACGGCAATAACCTTCGTATGCTTTTACCAAAAGCTCCATCTGCAAGAAGCCGCCGGCTTTAACTGTGTGTCCACCGCCGGAGCCAATTCCGATACACAGCTTCGATACCAGCTCATTTGCCTTAATCTCTTCAATACAGCTACGTACTGAAAACTTGACACCCGTTGGTAGTACCGAAAACACCAGACACACATCGACTGCGTCAACCTCCAGTACCAGGTCACTGATAATACCAAGAACATTTGGGTCACAGGGTCCGGATTTTACCACCGCAAAACGGTATTTCTCATTATAGTCACAGCGTAGCAAGGCTGCACCCGCCGTCTCAAGCTCCTCAATAGAGATGTTTGAGTTACGAAGCTTTGTAATCAAGCCTGCATCTACATTGGCTTCGTCGCGAAGCTCCATGTCCTTCGGATGGAAGATTTCCTCAAAGCTGCCTGTATCGGTATATAATCCGTAATATAATGCCGTAGCAAGATTTACATTATTATTTACCTCGTAGCTTTCCTCTTTTAACATCTCCCACAGAAGTGTCGAACAGGCCCCTAAATTGCTTCTCACCTCGCTAAGCTCCGGAAGCTTCCCACTGACACGATGATGGTCAATAACTGCCACGGTTTTCGCCGGATGCATGGTTACATTGCCCTCTCCATACTGACAGTCTACCGTCACCAGCAACTCTGCCTCTTTGACCTCACTCATATTGGAGACATGCTCAATCGGAATCTCTAACTCCTTAACCATCATCACCAGATTGCTTTTTCGAATAATATTCCGTCCGCCATAAATCAGGCGAACCTCTTTTCCATTATTCTTCAGATATTCATATACACCATATCCGCTGGCGATAGAATCCGCATCCGGGTTGTCATGACACTGTATTACGATTTCATTATAAGCCAATAAGTCTGCTAGTCTCACGTAAACTCCTTTGAGGAACTGATTACTCAATTCCCATATATTCCTTGATTTGATTACAGATGATTTCCATCAATCTCGTTCTCGCCTCCACACTTGCCCAGGCAATATGAGGCGTAATAATCAATTTTTCACTATCCTTAATCTCACGAAGCGGATTATCCTCACGCATTGGCTCAACGCTAAGCACATCAAGCCCTGCTGCCGCAATAAGCTCTTCCTTTAACGCTCTTGTCAGATCCTCTTCCACAACAATCGGTCCTCTTCCAAGATTCAAGAAAATTGCTGACTTCTTCATCTTGGAAAATGCCTCGTAATTCATAAGGTCTTTAGTATTTTCATCTAAAGGTGCATGAACCGACACGATATCCGACTGTCCGAGCAACTCATCGAAGGAAACCCTCTCATAATCTGGATTGTTATTCTTTCCAGAAGTAGAATAATATATCACCTTTGCACCAAATAATTTTGCAATCTCAGCCACACGTCTGCCGATATTGCCTAATCCTACGATACCCCATGTCTTTCCGCATAATTCATGGAACACATTGGAAAAATGGGTAAACATCACATCCCCCACGTATTTTTCTGATTTTACATAATCATCATAGTAGCGCAATTTCTCCATGAGGTAAAA
>CAYMYV010000156.1:0-5333 GCA_964394775.1 uncultured Lachnobacterium sp.
AAAAGATGGCAAACGTCTTGACTACTGGCCAGTAATCATCCGTGCCGTAAATACGGTTGACGCAATGGTATGTACCGTTCCTCGCATTGACTGGGAAGTACTTGAAAAGATTACAAATCGTATTTTAAGCGAAGTAGATGGCGTGTGCCGTGTTTGCTACGACCTTAGTCCAAAGCCAATCGCTACGATTGAATGGGAATAATCTGAACCGGCTTTTAAGTGGCTTGAAATCGCTTGATTTCAAGCCGCTTTTTTCAGTTTTAAAGATAACTATTTTACTTTGAGAAGCATTGTGGCTCTGCTTCCGTTATCATTTAAAAAGAGGTGAATTCTATGAGAAAAAATATTGCATACCTTTTGGTTTTTGTACTTTTATCTACTTTGACATTAAGCGGTTGTTCCGAGAATAGTGATAACGAAGTTGCCATTGTTGATACCTCTTATGCGGTTGAATCAGATGAAGAAGATAACGTAGTTTCCGGTACCGAGTCTGGAGATGAGATTGAGGTCAAAGACGATGGTTCTGTTGTGATTGGCAGCTCCGAAGAAAACGACACAACACTTCCTGACGAGACGTCATCCGACTCAGAAGACTCCTCAATGGAAATATCCCAAAATACGGAATCGAGCACGAATGCAGGTGCTTCGCAGGAAAACGAGCCGACCGTAGACAAGGCTGATACCTCGGGTATGGATTTCAGCTTTGAAGAGGAAGATACATCAGCGGCAACTGAAACCGAAGGTACAACGGTTGACGTGCCGGATAATACAACGGAAAGCAATTCCGGAACAGACCTTTACAACATTACTTCGGGAGGCACCTATACACTCACAGGCTCCATTACCGATACAATGGTTACTGTGGATGTCGGTGATGCCGATGTTACCATCATTTTAAGCAATGCGACAATCAAGAACAGCAAGGGGCCTGCCATCTATGTTCGTTCCGCAGATAAAGTAACGCTCACACTAGCAAGCGGTACGACCAATACGATTTCGGACGGTACCTCTTATGCAATTACCGACAGTGACTCTACTTTGGATGCTGCCATTTTCAGCAAAGCAGACCTGACCATCAACGGAAGCGGAACGCTGAACCTGACGGGCAACTATAAGCATGGCATCGTTTCTAAGGATGACCTGATTATTTCCTCCGGTACTATGATGGTGACGGCCAATAATGTGGGCCTCAATGGTAAGGATTGCGTCAAAATAAATAGTGGCGATATTACAATTAAAGCGGGCAGCGACGGTATCCGTTCGGATAATGATGAGGACTCCTCAAGAGGTTATGTATATCTCTACGGTGGTGAGGTTAACATCACCGCAGGCAATGACGGCATTCAGGCAGAAACCGTCATCAACATTGAGAATGTAAACCTCACGGTTACGGCGGGCGGTGGAAGCTCAGGCTCATTGTCTTCGTCCAGTGAATCCTATAAGGGCTTAAAGGCAAGCTCCGATATTTATATCAAAGGCGGAACCTTTAACCTGAACACAAAGGATGACTGTATTCATTCTAATGGTACAATCACCATTTCCGGCGGAACCTACACCTTGTCCTCCGGCGATGACGGTGTCCACGCCGATACCGACCTCGCTATCTCAGGTTCTGCGACAAAGCTTACTATCAACAAGAGCTATGAGGGAATTGAAGCAACCAACGTCGTTATATCGGGAGGCGATATCTCTATTGTTGCATCCGATGACGGTATCAACGCAGCAGGAGGAAACAATGCCACCACCGGTATGGGAGGACGCCCGGGTAGGGGTTCTTTTTCTTCCTCTAACGGCAGCATTAAGATTTCGGGTGGTACCATATATATTAAGATGTCGGGCGACGGGGTCGATGCCAACGGAACCTTGTCTATTACCGGCGGCAGTATCACCATTTCCGGTGCGAATAGCGGTGATACAGCTATTTTGGACTTTGATTCAACAGGCACAATTAGCGGCGGAACCTTCATCGGTACCGGTGCTTCGGGGATGGCACAGAATTTCAGTTCGTCCTCTACACAGGGAGTAATTATGGTTAAGACAAACGGCTCGGCAGGAACGATTATCAAGCTGACGGATTCTTCCGGAAATGTCTTGGTTTCACATACCGCAGACCAGGCTTTTTCTTGCATCATTATCAGCTGCGCGGGTCTTGCCAAGGGGAATACCTATACATTGACTGTCGGAGCTTCGAACACTTCCATAACTATGAGTAGCACGGTCTACGGTTCGGGTGGCTCCGGTAACATGGGAGGAAGATGGTAAACATTCTAATTTTTAAAAATAAATATAGATTTCAATCGAGCTTCACTCCTCCTGTACAATGATGTAGATACATCATATAATCAAAAAGTAGGACGAACGAGAATTATAATATTGACAAAGGGGGATGAACCAATATGACAAATATATTAGATGGTGAAAAAATCCGACTTGGTACCTGCTACTATCCGGAGCATTGGGATAAGTCTTTGTGGGAAGACGATTTAAAGAGAATGCAGGAAGTGGGTATTGAAGTTGTTCGTATTGCAGAATTTGCATGGAGCAAAGTGGAATTGCATGAAGGCGAATTTGATTTTACATTCTTTGATGAATTCCTTGCATTGGCGGAAAAGGTTGGGATGAAGGTCATCTTCTGCACCCCGACAGCAACTCCGCCGGCGTGGCTGACCGAGAAGTATCCGGAGGCCCTGAACGCAAGACAGGACGGCGTTTTGTACCGCCATGGTATGCGAAGACATTATAATTATAATTCGAAGAAATACTGGGAGCTTTCTGCGATTATTGTAGAGAAATTTGCGGAGCATTATGCAAAGCATCCGAGCATTATCGGGTGGCAGCTGGATAATGAATTTAACTGTGAGCTTGGAGAGTTTTATTCGGAGAGCGATACGTTAAGATTCCGCGAATTCCTGAAAGAAAAGTATGGGACACTCGATGCGCTAAATGAGGCCTGGGGAACGACCTTCTGGAACCAGACCTATACTGCGTGGGAAGAGATATATGTTCCGCGAACAACCGCCTGGGGCAATAACAATCCGCATCATTTGCTGGATTATAAGCGGTTTATTTCGGATAGTGTATGCCGATATGCGAAGATGCAGAGCGACATCTTAAAGAAGCACATAAAGCCGGGAGATTTTATTACGACAAACAGTATTTTCGGAAACATGGATTGTCATCGAATGACCGAGGAAAGCCTTGATTTTATGATGTATGATTCCTATCCGAACTTTGGCTATTGCTTGAATGATTATGAGAATATCAAGCAGGATTTGAATGATAGAAAGTGGAGCAGAAATTTGATGGAGGCGAGAGCGATTTCGCCGATATTTGGAATTATGGAACAGCAGTCCGGCTCTACCGGAAATCACATGAGTATGGAGGGACCTGCGCCAAGACCGGGTCAGATTACGCTATGGACCATGCAGAGTATCGCTCATGGCGCGGATTATATCAGTTATTTCCGCTGGCGCACATGCACCATGGGTTCCGAGATTTACTGGCACGGAATTTTGGATTATTCCGGCAGGGATAACCGCCGTCTTGCGGAAGTTGGACAGGTGTATAAGAAGCTTGGGACAATGAAGGAGATTGCGGGAGCCCGTTATAAGGCAGAAATTGGTTTCCTGAAGGAATACGATAATGTCTGGGACAGCGAGCTTGATGTGTGGCACGGAAGAATTGAATGGGCGAGCCAGATGGCGTGGTTTCGTGCTTCACAGAAGTCACATACACCAATGGACTTTTGTTATCTCGACCATATGACAGTAGAAGATTTATGTAAATACAAGGTGCTTGTATATCCGCATGCAGTTGTTTTGACCGAAGAAGCGGTGGCAAAGCTGGAAGCCTATGTTGCACAGGGCGGAACCTTGCTTATGGGATGCCGAACCGGCTATAAGGATGTGACCGGTAAGTGCGTGATGCTGAAATTGCCGGGCTTGGTACAGAGGCTTTGTGGAACGGACATTCCGGAATATTCTTATGTAGCACCGGACGATGACGTGCCGTATGCAATGTGGAAGGGCAAGAGACTCAATGCTGCAATTTTCAACGACCTGCTGGCTCCAATCGATGGTGGTCAGGCAGAAGCTGTATATGAAGATGCTTATTATGCAGGCACACCGGCGCTGATTTCCAATGCATATGGAAAAGGCAAGACATATTATTTCGGCGGTGCATTTGATGATGAGACCGCGCTTGCATTTATGGAAAATCTTGGGGTGGCAGCCCCATATAGTAACATAATAGAAATGCCTGATTGCTGCGAGCTTGCAGTAAGAGAAAAGGAAGGCGTGGAGTACTTATTTGTACTGAATTTCAGCAAGGAGCAGGTAGAGATTACGCTGCATAAAGACTTGATAAGCTTGTATGAGGATGACGGCGACGGATGTACTGTTGGAGCCGGAACTGTCGTGCTGGAAGGCTATGGTACAAGAGTGTATAAGCTGGGTTAAGGAGGAACATGGATGTACGGGAAATCAATCGGTAGAAAGTTTGAAAAAGATGGAAGCGTGAGAAGATATCCGGGTAATACCATAATTGCGGATGTAAATCCCGGCTGTAGTGCCTATGATGTGATGGTGCAACTGCGGAAGATGGTGATTGACGCAGGCTTTGATGATAGTATGATACTGCTTCCGGAGGATAGTTACCATATGACAGTCATCCAAGGGTTGAACGATCAGGTGCGTACGGATGAGTATTGGCCTGCGCTTCTTCCAAAGGACACCCCTATGCAGGGCGTGGATTACCATGTGACAGCTGCAATTGCAAGTGTACAGATGCCTGGGGCTATTCGCATGAAGTTCCGTGAGGTAAGGGTGAATGAGATGTGCTGCTATGTGAAAGTGATTCCGGCAGATGACGCGCAGGAGAGGATTCTCCGAGAATTCCGAGACAAGGCGGCAGAGGCAATCGGCGTATATCTGCCAAGACATAATGAGTATGGTTTCCATATTACGTTGGCGTATACTCGCGTTATCGCGGAGGGCGAGCAAGCTGAACAACTTCAGGCGCTGCTGGACGAAATGAATCAATATATCGCGAATCAACCTGCATTTGAGACGACACCGCCGTATGTGGCATATTATGACGATATGCTTAGATTTTCCCCAACACGGATTCCGAGAGATAAATAAATCACAAATATAGAAGTTTAGAAAAGTCACAATCTGCGTTTGTACAAAGATTGTGACTTTTTTGAAATTAGATGAGATAATTCCTGCCAAATCCGTAGTATTAAGGTGAGGTAGAAAGGATGGTGAGAATTCTGGATGATAGTAAAATAATTGAATTGTTCTATGAGCGCTCAGAGCAGGCAATCATTGAAC